>NZ_CALLUR010000176.1:0-6159 GCF_938010445.1 uncultured Thermus sp. | reverse complement strand
CTGGGGGGAAGCGGCATCACCCTGGAGTACCACGCCATCCGCCACATGCTCAACCTGGAAACCGTCTACACCTACGAGGGCACCCACGACATCCACACCCTGGTCCTGGGGCGGGAGGCCACGGGGCTTAGCGCCTTCTAGGCATGGTCATCGCCTTTACCGGGGACCCCTTCCTGGCCAAGGAGGCGCTTCTCCAGGAGGCTTCCCTTCGGGGCCTCACCCGCTTCACCGAACCCACCCCGGAAGCCCTGGCCGAGGCCCTAAGCCCCGGCCTCTTCGGGCAAGCCGGGGCCCTGCTGGACCTGCGGGAGGTGGGCGACGGGGAGTGGAAGGCGTTAAAGCCCCTTCTGGAAAACGTCCCTGAAGGGGTGGCCGTGCTGATCCTTGATCCTAAGCCCACCACCGCCCGGGCCGCCTTCTACCGCACCCGGGAAAGGCGGGACTTCCCCACCCCTAAGGGAAAGGACCTGGTGCGCCACCTGGAAAACCGGGCCAAGCGCCTGGGGCTAAGGCTGCCCGCCGGCATCGCCCAGTACCTGGCCTCCCTGGAGGGGGACCTCGAGGCCCTGGAAAGGGAGCTGGAAAAGCTGGCCCTCCTCACGCCCCCCCTCACCCTGGAGAAGGTGGAAAGGGTGGTGGCCCTAAAGCCCCCGGTCACGGGGTTTGACCTGGTGCGGGCCGTGCTGGAAGGGGACGCCAAAAGGGCCTTCCGCCACCTGAAGCGGCTAAGGGAAGAGGGCGAGGAACCCCTAAGGCTCCTGGGGGCCTTCGCCTGGCAGTTTGCCCTTCTGGCCCGGGCCTGGATGCTCCTTGAGGAAAACCCCAGGCCCACGGAAGGGGATTTGGCCCGCCTCGAGGCCCACCCCTACGCGGCCAAGCGGGCCGTGGAGCTGGCCCGAAGCCTCACAGGAAACGCCCTCAAGGCCAGCCTGGAAGCCCTCATAGCCGGGGAACGCCGGGCCAAGGAGGGCAAAGACCCTTGGCTGGCCCTGGAGAGAGCGGTCCATACCCTGCTGAACACCCTTCCCCGGGGCTAGGCACCCCTGCCCCCAGCGGTTGACTCGCGGGTCAGTTCCGGGATAGGCTTAGCCCATGCTGCATCCGGACGTGGTGGCAGACCTCCTCAACAAGGCCCTCAAGGGCGGGGCCGACTTTGGGGAAGTCTACGTGGAGCGCTCCAAGAGGAGGCGCATGACCGTGCGCTATGGCAGGCTGGACGAGGCCATCTCGGGGCTGGACTACGGGGCGGGTTTAAGGCTTTTCTTCGGCACCGAGGTGGTCTACGCCTACACCAACCAGCTCACCCCAGAAGGGCTTCAAGAAGCCCTGGAGACCCTGCTTCGGGCCAAAGGGGCCCTGGGAAGGGTGGACGAGCGGGGGGCTGGGGGCCTGGACTTCCGCAAGGCCTCCCCCCGAGGCCTCCACACCCCTAAGGTGCCCTACGGGGAAAAGGACAAACGCTTCCGCTTGGAAAGGCTATTGGAGGCCGAGGCCGGGGCCCGGATCGCCCCCGAGATCCAGCAGGTGGAGGCCAGCCTGCAGGAATGGGAGCAGGAGGTCTTGATCGCCAACACCGAGGGCACCTGGGCCGAGGAGAAGAGGGTCCGCACCCGGCTAGTGGTGCTGGCGGTGGCCCAGGAGGGCACGGAGGTCCAGACCGGTTACGCCGCCCCCGGCAAAAGCGTGGGCCTGGAACTCTTTGACCTCTACCCGCCCCAGGAGGTGGGGGCCAAGGCCGCCCGGCAAGCCCTCACCAACCTAAGGGCCAAACCCGCCCCTGCCGGCACCATGCCCGTGGTGGTGGGGAAGGCCTTTGGCGGGGTCATCTTCCACGAGGCCTTGGGGCACCTTCTGGAGACCACCAGTGTGGCCAAGAAGGCCAGCGTCCTGGCCGATAGGCTGGGGGAGGAAGTGGCCAGCCCCGTGGTCACCTACGTGGACGACGGTACCCTGCCCCACGCCTGGGGCTCCACGGAGGTGGACGACGAGGGCCGCCCCACGGAGCGCACGGTGCTGATAGAGAAGGGCATCTTGCGAAGCTACATGGTGGACCGCCTGGGCCATCTCCTCACCGGCTATCCCCTAACGGGCTCGGGCCGCCGGCAGGACTACACCCTGGCCCCCACCTCGAGGATGCGCAACACCTTCATCGCCCCGGGCGACAAGGAGGTGGAGGAGCTCATCGCCAGCGTGGAGTTTGGCCTTTACGCCAAGGACCTAGGGGGCGGGCAGGTGAAGCCGGGCTCGGGGGAGTACAACTTCGCCGTGCAGGAGGGGTACATCATCCGCCACGGCCGCCTGGAGGAGCCCGTCCGCGGGGCCATGCTGGTGGGCAAGGGGCCCGAGACCATCAAGAAGGTGGTGGCCGTGGCCAAGGACTGGGAAAACGCCCCCGGCATGTGCGGAAGCCTCTCGGGGATGGTGCCGGTGGAGGTGGGCCAGCCCCACGTGCTGGTCTCGGAGATCGTGGTGGGGGGTAGGGCATGACCCTGGAGGAAGCCAAACGGTACCTGTTAAGGCGGGCCAAGGAGCTGGGCCTCGAGGCGGAGGTGCTTTTCCAGGAAGAGCGGGAGCTCTCCCTGAGGGCCCGGCAGGGCACCCTGGAGGAGATCAAGGAGGCCCGGCAGGGGGGCATTGGCCTAAGGGTCTTGGTGCAGGGTCGGCTGGGCTACGCCTATACGGAAGAGCTCTCCCCCGAAGCCTTGGACTGGGCCCTCTCCGAAGCCCGGGATAACGCCCTGCTTTCCGGCAAGGAAGGCGCCCTCCCTCCGGGGCAGGCCCTGGGAAGCCATGACCTCTTGGGAGAGGGGCTTTCCGCTCCCCTCGAGGCCAAGAAGCAAGGCGCCTTGGAGCTGGAAAGGGCCCTATGGGCAGACCCCAGGACCCGAAGCGTCCTCATGGGGGGTTATATGGAAAAGGAGGTCCGGGTGGCCCTGGCCAGCACCTTGGGCACCGAGGGAGCCTTCCGCACCGGGCTTGCCGGGATGGGGGGAAGCCTGGTGATGGCGGAGGGCAATAGCCTCAAGCAAGGCTGGGACTTTCGGCTGGCCAAGGAGTTCCACGCCCTGGACCCTGGCCGCACCGCCTTGGAGATCCGGGAGAAAACCGCAAGGCTACTAGACGCCAAACCCCTCCCCACGGGCCGCTACCGGGCCTACCTGGAACCCAAGGCCATGGCGGGCCTCCTCTTCGTGCTCTCCCGCTCCCTTTCCGCCAAAAGTGCCCTGGAAGGCAAAAGCCGCCTCGTAAACCGCTTAGGGGAAAGGATCGCCTCGGAATGGGTCACCCTGGTGGACGACCCCACCCTGGAAAAGGGTTTGGTCTCCCGTCCCTTTGACGCCGAGGGCACTCCGGCCCGGCGCACGGTGGTGGTGGCCAAGGGGGTCTTCAAGACCTTCCTCCACAACAGCGAAACCGCCAAAGCCCTGGGCCAAGAAAACACCGGCCACGCCTTCCGCACCTACCGCGGGGTTTTGGATGTGGCCCCCACCAACCTGTATCTGGAACCCGTGGGCAACCTGCACCTGGAAAAGGGGGTCCTGATAACCGAGTTCATGGGCCTCCACGCCGGGGCCAACCCCGTGAGCCTGGACTTCTCCCTCCAGGCCCTGGGGCTATGGGTGGAGGAGGGGGAGGTGCGGTACGCGGTGGAAAACTTCGCCGTGGCCGGGAACCTCTTGGAACTTCTCCAGGCCATAGAGGCCGTAGGGGAAGAGGTGGAGTGGGAGGTGATGGGCGCCGCCTTCGGAAGCCCTTTGGTGGCGGTGGCCGAGCTTTCCTTTGCTGGAGGGTAATATTTAGGTATGCAACGTCACTATGGAATCTGGCTTAGCGTGTTCTGGGTTTCCGTGGCGATTGCGCTGTTCGCTATCCTAGCAACATTTCTCGGGAAAAGTCAGTCGGTTGGCCAGTTCGTAATCGCTGCAATAACTGCAGGGGCAACGGTTTATCTGGCAATAGGTGTCAGGCAACTGGAGCTTCAAATGCAACACATTCGGTTAGAAAGCCTACACTTTATCTACGAGATGTTTGAAGAACCCTTCAAAAACGACTTACACGAGTTAATCAGGCTAAGCAACCAAAAAAAGTTGTGTGCGAGTGAAAATGACTCGGGTAGTGGTGCCGAAATCAACAACAGTAACACCTCATCAGTGTATGATGACCATGAGCAAAGAATCGCTAAAATTACGGCCGTACTTAACAGAATTGGGTATTACGTCTATCGCGATTACCTGGACGTGGATTACATTTACGACTTGTTTGGCCTTTTAATACTTCGGGCTTTTGTGGCATTCAAAGAATGTCTGGTGGTTATTCGAAACAAGCAGGAACTTGCAAACACTCCATGGTACTTTCGTAGGCACTTCCTGCTCTTGGTAGTTGCACTGGAGAATCGCTTCTTTCATGACCCCATTTTTCAAAAGGAACTCTTCGCTCTATACAAAAAAGCAAATCTGGATCCACCCTCCGGTCTAAAGGACCTTCCGGTGTTGGTACCAAAACAATGGCTTAGCCATGACATCCTTCGCTGGCTAAAGAGCAGACGCTACATTTCCTAAACTCTATCCAAGTTGCTACCTAACCTTGCCCTAGCCCCAAAGGTTCCGAAGAAAGGATGCCCTACCTTTGGGCTAAACTAAAACATAGCCATGATCGCTATCAAGTCCAAATACCGGATCAGCTGTTCACAAACTGCGCACAGCATGAGCAACCTGGAGACCACCACCGTCCTCTCCACCTTAAACCCCAAGATGCCCAGCATGGGAAGGCCGTCTCCTTGCTGGATGGGCTATTCTGAGAGGTCCTTCTATGACCCAGCACCCACCGGCTGTCCTTCCCCGAGCTGGAGGTGGTGCCCCAATGCCGGAAGAGAAAATTCTCCGTTATTCAAAGCCTTACTTGAAACGCCCTTAAGCGCTTATGGGAAAAGGGCTACCGCGTAGAGGTCCATGAGGGGCTCTTCCTCTCTCGGGAAGACCTTCTCAAGAAAGTGGAGGGAGCCATCGGCCTCATCCGGTGGAGGACCCCATAAACGCCGAGGTCATGGACGAGGCCCCAGGTCCTAAAGTCATTGCCTGCTACAACGTGGGGGATCAACACGTGGGCCTCGATGCTGCCCCAGCCCGAGGCACCCGAGTGACCCACACCCCCACCCCCCGCGGTCCCCACCGGGGCCACTACCGACCTCACCTTGGCCTTCCTTTTGGCCGTGGCCCGGCGGGTGGTGGAAGGGGTGGACTACGCCCGAAAAGGTCTTTGGCCGGCCTGGTACCCCAAGCCTCTTTTGGGCCTAGACCTCCAGGGCGCCACCCTGGCATGGGTTGCATCGGTCAGGCGACGGCCAAAAAGGCCAAGGCCTGCGGCCGGTGGAGGGTCTACACCAGCCACACCCCCCAATCCCTTCCCTCCATCTTGCCCGGGAGAAGCTCCTGGCCACGCCCGGGATCCTGAGCCCCTCTGCACCTTGCCCAAGGTGGGGGTGACGTCCCATATCGGCCAGGCGAGAGCAAGGACCCGGGAACGCAGGGCCGGGATGGCGGTGGAAAACCTGCCCGCGGCTTTGGAGGGAAAAGAGCCCCCAAACCCGGTAGTATGAGCCCCATGGGCTTCGTCATCGGCCTTCTCGGCGGGGGGTTTGGGGGGCTTGTGGGGCTTGGGGGGGGCACGGTGATGATTCCCCTCATGGTGGGGCTTTTGCGGCTAACCCAGCACAAAGCCCACGGCACCAGCCTGGTGGCGGTTTTCTTCACCGGGCTGGTGGGAGCCTTCACCTATGGGCTACAAGGTTCCTTGAGCTTGAAGGCGGCCTTGTTTCTGGCTGCCACGGCCATCCTCACCGCCCGCTTTGGGGCCCGCTATGCCCACAGCCTGGCGGAGAAGGATCTTAAGCGGGCCTTTGGCTGGTTCCTCCTCGTGGTCTCCTTTTTGCTGCTCCTGAAACCCTACCTGGCCCCCATGGGCCTGGTGCGGGGCGAAATCTGGGAAGACCTAACCCTTCTCTTGGCAGGAGGCTTCACCGGTTTCCTCTCCGGCATGATGGGGGTGGGCGGGGGAACCATCATGGTCCCGGCCATGGTGCTCCTCCTGGGCATGGACCAGCACACGGCCCAGGGCACGAGCCTCCTCGCCATGGTTCCCGCCAGCCTGGTGGGGGCCTAC
>NZ_CALLUR010000175.1:0-20739 GCF_938010445.1 uncultured Thermus sp. | reverse complement strand
ACCCCCACGGGGCTTGCCGCGAAGCCCTTGGACCCCACCACCAGCACATAGGCTCCCCAAAGGGCTAGGGCCACGCCCAAAAGCGCCTTGCCGGGAAGCCTTTCCCTCCTTAGGAGGGCGTAGAGGGTGAGGAGGGCCGGGGCCAGGTACTGGAGGAAGATTCCCGTGGCCACGGTGGTGGCGTGGATGGCCAGGTAGTAAAAGGCCTGGGCCCCGGAAAGGGCCAGGCCCACCCGAACCAGCCTAGGCCACTCCGTGGCGGCCGGGGGGAAGCGAAGCACCAGGGGAAGGAGCAGGAGGAAGCTGAGGAGAAAGCGTAAGGGAATGAGGACCGAAGGGGGGATCTCCCCCATGAACCGCCCGGCCAGGGCCCCACCCAGGCCCCAGAGGAGGGCGGCTAAGGCGATGTGGATCACCTTCGCCCTCCCACCACGGCCATCCCCACCCCCATCAAGAGGACTAGGGCTCCCAGGAGCACGGGAATCCCAGGAAGCTCCCCAAAGAGGAGGAAGGCGAGGAGGCTTGCCCCCACCGGCTCAAAGAGGATGGCCAGGGAGACCAGGACCGGGGGGATATGCCGGGTGGCCCAGTTGAAGCTGGTGTGACCCACGAGTTGCGGCAGGAGGGCCATGAGGAGGATGTAGCCATAGACCACGGGTGGATACCCCCCGTACCCACCCCCGAAGAGATAGGGGAGGGGGAGGAGGAGAAGGGCGGCGGCGGAGTAAGCTACCCGTATGTATTCCAGGATGGAAAGGCCGCGCCTTTGCGCTTCCCGCCCCAGGAGGAGGTAGAGGGAGGCGGCCACCGCTCCCAAGAGGGCCAGGAAATCCCCCAGGAGGGGGTTGGCCCCCCCTCCTCCTTGGGCATCCCCCAGGCCGATGAGCAGCCCTCCCAAAAGGGCTACCCCGATGCCCAGAAGGGTGAGGCCGGAAGGAGTCTCCCGGAAGAAGAGCCGGGCGAACAGGGTGATCCAGATGGGGTTGGTGGTGACCAAGGCGGTGCTGGCGGCCACGGAGGTGTAGGAGAGGGAGGTGATCCAGAGGGCGAAGTGCAGGGCTAAAAAGGCGCCGGCGGCCACGGCGTAAGGAAGCCCAGCGGGGCTCCTTAGGGGGCTGCGCCAGGCGGGGAGGAGGAGGAGGGCCGCCAGCGCCATGCGCCCCGCGCTCATCACCAGGCTGAAGGCCAGGCTTCTATCCCCTGAGGCCGCCAGGGCCAGGCGCACCAGGATGCTCCCGAAGCTGATGGCGAGGATCCCCAAGAGCAGTACGGCGGCGATCTTGAGCCCCGAGGGCCGCATGGGGGCATTTTTCCATAAGGACTTGCTTCTGACCAGTGGGTCAGCCTCGAGGCTCAGGACAGATGCCCATGGATGCCGTTGGTATACTGGCGCGGAGGAGGTCCTATGGTGACGGTAGCGGTTCCCAAGGAAAGGGCCCCAGGGGAAAGAAGGGTGGCCCTGGTGCCCGAGGTGGTGGCCCGCCTGGTGAAGGGAGGGGCCAGGGTACGGGTGGAAAAGGGTGCTGGGGAAGGCGCCTATCATCTTGACGCCGCTTACCAGGAGGCAGGGGCGGAGGTGGTGGAGCGAGGAGAGCTCCTAAAGGGCGCCAACCTCCTCTTCACCGTCCAGCCGCCACCGGAGGATCTGATCGCCGCCTTGGAGCCTGGGGCCATTGTGGTGGGTTTTGTTCAGGCCCATAAAAATCTGGACCTGGTGAAGGCTTTGGCCGCCAAAAAGGCCACGGTGATCGCCATGGAGCTCATCCCCCGCATCACCCGGGCCCAGAGCATGGACGCTCTTTCCAGCCAGGCCACGGTGGCGGGGTATCTGGCGGCCATCCATGCCGCCAGGCTTTCCCCCCGCTTCTTCCCCATGCTCACCACCGCGGCGGGTACCATCCGCCCCGCCAAGGTGATGGTCATGGGGGTGGGGGTGGCGGGGCTCATGGCCATCGCCACCGCCAAGCGCCTGGGGGCCCAGGTGTTCGCCTACGACGTGCGCAAGGCGGCGGTGGAGCAGGCCCTTTCCTTGGGGGCCAAGCCCATTGAGCTGCCCATCAGTGCCGAAGGGGAGGGGGGTTACGCTCGCGAACTCACCGAGGAGGAAAAGCGCATCCAACACGAAGCCTTACGGGAACACGTGGCGGGGATGGACGCCATCATCACCACCGCCCAGGTCCCGGGCCGCCGGGCCCCCATCCTCCTCACCGAGGACATGGTGGAGCGCTTAAAGCCGGGCACGGTGGTGGTGGATCTGGCCGCGGAAAGCGGGGGTAACTGCGTCCTCACCAAGCCCGGAGAGGTGGTGGAGGTGAGGGGGGTTAGGATCTATGGCCCCTTGAACCTCCCCAGCGAGCTTTCCGTACACGCTTCGGAGATGTACGCCAAAAACCTTCTCAATCTTTCGGGCCTGCTTATAGAAAAGGGCGAGTTCGCCCCTAAGTGGGAGGACGAGATCATCCAAGGGGCGCTTCTCATGAAGGAAGGCGAGATCCTGCACGGGCCCACCAAGGCCCTCGTGGGAGGTGCGTGATGGAGTTTGGCTTCTGGTCTGCCCTTTACATTTTTGTGCTCACGGCCTTCTTGGGTTACGAGCTCATCACCCGGGTGCCGGTGATCCTCCACACCCCCTTGATGTCGGGGTCCAACTTCATCCACGGGGTGGTGGTGGTGGGGGCCATGGTGGTCTTGGGGCATGCGGAAACTGGCCTGGAAAAGCTCATTGGCTTCCTGGGGGTGATCCTGGGGGCGGCCAACGCCGCCGGGGGGTATGCGGTGACGGTGCGCATGCTGGAGATGTTTGAGAAAAAGCCGGGCAAGGGAGGTGGTCAGTAATGGACCTCATCCAAGCAGCCTACTTTGTGGTGGCCATCCTCTTCATCGTGGGCTTAAAGCGCATGGCCCACCCCACCACCGCCAAAAGCGGCATCGTGTGGGCGGGGTGGGGCATGGCCTTGGCGGTGGTGGCCACCTTCTTCTGGCCGGGGATGCACAACTTTGGCCTCATGCTCATCGCCCTCTTGGTGGGCTCGGTGGTGGCTTGGTGGGCGGCGGTCAAGGTGGCCATGACCGACATGCCCCAGATGGTGGCCATCTACAACGGCATGGGTGGGGGTGCGGCGGCCACCATCGCCGCGGTGGAGCTCCTGAAGGGGGCCTTTGAGAACCCGGGCCTCATGGCCTTGGCCATCCTGGGCGGCCTCATCGGGAGCGTGGCCTTCACGGGAAGCCTCATCGCCTTTGCCAAGCTTCAGGGAATCATGAAGACCCGGCCCATCGTTTTCCCCGGGCAGAAGGTGGTGAACGCCCTGGTCCTTCTCATCACGGTTCTCTTGGGCTTCTCCCTGCTCTGGAACGATCCCACCCTCAGCATCGTGCTCTTCTTCCTTCTAGCCTTGCTTTTCGGCATTCTCATGACCCTGCCCATCGGCGGTGGGGACATGCCCGTGGCCATCTCCTTCTACAACGCCTTTACCGGCATGGCCGTGGGCTTTGAGGGTTTTGCCGTGGGCAACCCGGCCTTGATGGTGGCGGGCACCCTGGTGGGGGCGGCGGGTACCCTTCTCACCGTGCTGATGGCCCGGGCCATGAACCGCTCCGTCATGAGCGTACTCATGGGTGGGTTTGGCGTGGAGCAGGAGGCGGGGGAGGTCAAGGGGAGCCTCAAGCCCATTGACGTGGAGGACGCCGCGGTGATGCTGGCCTACGCGGCCAAGGTGGTCTTTGTGCCCGGTTACGGCATGGCCCTCTCCCAGGCCCAGCACAAGGTAAAGGAGCTGGCGGACCTCTTGGAGAGCAAAGGGGTGGAGGTGAAGTTCGCCATCCACCCGGTGGCGGGGCGGATGCCCGGGCACATGAACGTGCTTTTGGCCGAGGCCGGGGTGGATTACGACAAGCTGAAGGACCTCGAGGAGATCAACCCCGAGTTCCCCACCGTGGACGTGGCGGTGGTGATCGGGGCCAACGACGTGGTGAACCCCGCCGCCCGCCGCCCGGGAAGCCCCCTTTACGGCATGCCCATCCTGGACGTGGACAAGGCCAAGAACGTGATCGTCATCAAGCGGGGCCAGGGCAAGGGCTTTGCTGGGGTGGAGAACGAGCTCTTCTACGCCGACAACACCCGGATGCTCTACGGGGATGCGCAACACGTGCTCACCCAGCTCACCCAGGCCCTAAAGAAGCTTTAGGCCAGGCCTGGGCCAGACCCCGGGAGGTTCCCGGGGTCTTCTTCTTGACGCTTCCCCGGGCCTCCTGCTATAGTGCCTAGTGCGGTCGGTCCGCGGTAGCTCAGCTGGTAGAGCGGCCGGCTGTTAACCGGTTGGTCGCAGGTTCGAGTCCTGCCCGCGGAGCCAGATGGGGGCCTTAGGGCCCCCTGGGTCTTTTTTTGGGGAGGAAGAGAGGGTATAATCATTCCTCGTGCGGCCTGCCGGGCCCGGAAAGGAGGTGTGGATGCGCAAGTACGAGGTGAACATCATCCTGAGCCCCAACCTGGACCAGACCCAGCTCGCCCTGGAGAAGGAGATCATCGGCAAGGCCCTCGAGGCCTTCGGCGCTCGGGTGGAGAAGGTGGAGGAATGGGGTGTACGCCGCCTGGCCTACCCCATCGCCAAGGACACCCAGGGCTACTTCCTCTGGTACCAGGTGGAGATGCCCGAAGACCGGGTGAACCACCTAGCCCGGGAGCTTCGCCTGCGCGACAACGTGCGCCGAGTCATGGTGGTGAAGGCCCAGGAACCCCTGCTGGCCAAAGCGTAAACTGTTCCCATGGCAAGAGGCCTGAACCGCGTATTTCTCATCGGGACCCTTACCGCCCGTCCAGACATGCGTTATACCCCGGGGGGCATGGCCATTTTGGACCTAAGCCTCGCGGGCCAGGATACCCTGTGGGATGCCTCTGGGGAAAAGGAGGTGTCCTGGTACCACCGGGTGCGCCTTTTAGGGCGGCAGGCGGAGATGTGGGGGGACGTCCTGGAAAGGGGCCAGCTGGTCTTCGTGGAGGGGCGGCTGGAGTACCGGCAGTGGGAGCGGGATGGGGAGAGGCGGAGCGAGCTCCAGATCCGGGCGGACTTCATCGATCCCCTGGAGGCCCGAGGGCGGGAAACCGTGGAGGATGCCCGGGGCCAGCCTAGGCTCCGCCACGCCCTCAACCAGGTGATCCTCATGGGCAACCTCACCCGCGATCCCGATCTGCGCTACACCCCCCAGGGGACGGCGGTGGTCCGGCTGGGCCTGGCGGTGAACGAGCGCCGCCCTGGCCAGGGGCCGGAAGGGGAAAAGACCCACTTTATAGAGGTTCAGGCCTGGCGCGACCTGGCCGAGTGGGCCTCCGAGCTCAAGCGGGGTGAGGGGCTTTTGGTGATCGGCCGTTTGGTGAACGACTCCTGGACCAGCTCCACCGGGGAGAGGCGCTTCCAGACCCGTGTGGAAGCCCTCAGGTTGGAGCGACCCACCCGTGGGCCTGAAAGAGCCGGCGGAAGCAGGCCCCAAGAGCCAGGGCGCTCTGTCCAGACGGGTGGGGTGGACATTGACGAAGGATTGGAAGACTTCCCGCCGGAGGAGGATTTGCCGTTTTGAGCACGAAGAACGTTAAACCCAAGAAGGAGACGCAGAAGCGTCCTTCCAGGAAGGCCAAGGTCAAGGCCAGCCTGGGGGAGTTTGACCTGAAGGACTACCGCAACGTGGAGGTGCTGAAGCGGTTCCTGTCGGAGACGGGGAAGATCCTTCCCCGCCGCCGCACGGGGCTCACCGCCAAGGAGCAGCGCATCCTGGCCCGCACCATCAAGCGGGCGAGGATTTTGGGGCTTCTTCCCTTCACGGAGAAGCTGGTGCGCAAATAGGGGGTGGACATGAAGGTCATCCTGCTTGAACCCCTGGAGAACCTGGGCGATGTGGGCCAGGTGGTGAACGTGAAGCCCGGCTACGCCAAGAACTACCTCCTGCCCCGGGGCCTGGCGGTCTTGGCCACGGAGAGCAACCTGAAGGCCCTGGAGGCCAAGATCCGCGCCCAGGCCAAGCGCCTGGCGGAGAGGAAGGCGGAGGCGGAGCGTCTTAAGGAGATCCTGGAGAACCTCACCCTCACCATCCCGGTGCGGGCGGGGGAGACCAAGATCTACGGCTCCGTGACCGCCAAGGACATCGCCGAGGCCCTTTCCCGCCAGCACGGCATCACCATTGATCCCAAGCGCCTGGTGTTGGAAAGGCCCATCAAGGAGCTGGGGGAGTACGTCCTCACCTACAAGCCCCACCCCGAGGTGCCGATAGCCTTGAAGGTGAGCGTGGTGGCCCAGTAGGGGCCATGGGTCCGGCAGGCTGCGGGGACCCCTGGACAGCCGGGGGTCCTTAAGCTTTTCCTATGCGGCGCGTGCTGATCACGGGAGCGGGTAGCGGCATCGGTCTGGCCACGGCCCGGCTTTTGGCGGCCAAGGGCTTTCGGGTCTATGGCGGGGTGCGCAAATCCCAGGATGCCGAGGCCCTGCGCGCCCTGGGGGTGGTGCCCCTCTTCCTGGACGTAACCCAGGAGGAAAGCCTTTTGCAGGCCCGAAGGCTTCTGGAAGGGGAGGGGTTGGAGGGTTTGGTGGCCAATGCGGGGATTGCGGTGGCGGGGCCACTGGAGCTTGTTCCCCTTTCCGCTTTCCGTCAGGTCCTGGAGGTGAACCTTCTGGGCGCTTTCGCCACGGTGAAGGGCTTCTTGCCCCTTCTCCGCCAAAGCCGGGGGCGGGTGGTGCTCATGGGCTCCGTGTCCGGCCTGGTGGCCCTGCCCCTGGCAGGCCCCTATGCCGCCACCAAGTTCGCCCTCGAGGCCCTGGCGGATGCCCTGAGGGTGGAGCTCCTTCCCTTTGGGGTGAGGGTGGTCTTGGTGGAACCGGGGCCCGTGGCCACCCCTATCTGGGAACGCTCGGAACGCTGGGCGGCCGCCTACTTGGAGCCCCCTCCTCCCGGTACGGAAGGGGTGTATGGCCGCTACCTGGAGGTGGCCCGCAAGATGGCCAGGGCCAGCGCCAAAAGGGGCCTACCCCCGGAAAGGGTGGCGGAGGTGGTGCTCAAAGCCCTCCTGGACCCAAGGCCCAGGGCCCGCTACCTGGTGGCCCCTAAGGGGTGGCGGACCCTTCTTCTCCGCCACCTTCCCGAAGCCTTACGGGACAGGCTCCTGGCCCGCTTTCTGGCCTAGGCCAGCTCCAGGGCCACGAGAAGGACCAGACGCCCTTCCTGCCGCTTCAGGATGCCCTCGAGGCTCCGCACGGGAAGGTGCCTGCGGAAAACTGCCAGCACCTCATCCATGAGCTTTTCCGCTAGCCCTGGGTCCAAGGCCTCGGGCTCAAGCTCCAAGAGCATCTCCAGCCGTGTTTCCCGGTTCATGGCCCTAGCCTAGGCCCCTCTTGTCAGGGCCTGGTCAAGGGGGGCCAGGAGCCCGGAAAAGCCCTTCCCTAGGCCTTTGGGGACGCTAGGGGAACGGCAGAGGAGAAACGGGGGGTAAGGGGGCCCACTTTGTCGGGGCTTTTCCCTGGCGTATGCTTAGGGACGTGGAGTTTCTGGTGGAGGACCTAGGCCTGGTGCCTTACGGGGAGGCCTGGGCGTACCAGAAGGGGGTGCACGGCCAGGTGGTGCGGGGCGAGCGCCCCCCCACCCTGCTCCTTTTGGAGCATCCCCGGGTCGTCACCCTGGGGCGGAAGGCCACGGGGGAGAACCTCCTTTTCCCCGAAAGCTGGTACCGGGAGAACGGTTTTGAGCTCTACTGGGTGGAACGGGGTGGGGACGTCACCTATCATGGGCCGGGGCAGCTGGTGGGCTACCCCATCTTCCCCGTGGGCCGGGAGGTGCGCCGCTTCCTGCGCCAGATAGAAGAGGCCGTGGTAAGGGTGGCGGCCTCCTATGGCCTAAGGGCCTACCCCACCCCGGGGTACGCCGGGGTCTGGGTGGGGGAGGAGAAGCTTTGCGCCATCGGGGTGGCGGTGAAGGAAGGGGTGGGTTTCCACGGCTTCGCCCTTAACGTGAACACCGACTTGAACGACTTCTCCGTCATCATCCCCTGTGGGCTTAAGGGGAAAGGGGTCACCTCCTTGGAGCGGCTTTTAGGCCGCAAGGTTCCCATGCAGGAGGTGAAGGGCAGGGTGGTGCAGGCCTTCGCCGAGGTTTTCGGAATGGAGCCCCGCCTAAAGGAGGACCATCGTGAAGCCCAAGTTTGAAACCGTGGAGCTCATAGCCCCCACCGGGGAGGTGGTGGAGCTCAAGGTGGTGAAGCACGGCCTGGCCCAGACCCGGCCGGAGCCCGTGGACCGGCACAAGCCCGCCTGGCTCCGGGCCACCCTGCCCACGGGGGCCAAGTACCAGGCCCTGAAGGCCACGGTGAAGGAGCTCAAGCTCCACACCGTCTGCCAGGAGGCCCTTTGCCCCAACGTGGGGGAGTGCTGGAGCCATGGCACCCTCACGGTGATGATCCTGGGGGGCATCTGCACCCGGGCCTGCAAGTTCTGCGCGGTGGACACAGGGAATCCTAAGGGCCTCATAGACCCGGAGGAGCCCCGTAGGGTGGCCGAGGCCATCGCCCGGCTTCATATCCGCTACGTGGTCCTCACCAGCGTGGACCGGGACGACCTTCCCGACGGTGGGGCGGCCCACTTCGCCGCCACCATCCGGGCCATCAAGGAGAAGGCCCCCGGGGTCTTGGTGGAGGCCCTTACCCCTGATTTCCAGGGGGACCTAAAGGCGGTGGAGATGGTTTTGGATGCGGGCCCTGAGGTCTACGCCCAGAACCTGGAGACCGTGCGCCGCCTCACCCCCAAGGTGCGGGACCCCCGGGCGGGTTACGACCAGACCCTTAAGGTCCTGGCCCACGCCAAGCGCTACCGCCCCGGGGTCCTCACCAAGAGCAGCCTCATGCTGGGCCTGGGGGAGACGGAGGAGGAGATCCTCGAGGCCATGCGGGACCTGAGGGAGGCGGGGGTGGATATCCTCACCCTGGGCCAGTACCTGCGCCCCACCCCGGCCCACCTGCCCGTGGAGCGGTACGTGCCCCCGGAGGACTTCCAGCGCTACGAGGCCTGGGGGTACGGGCTGGGCTTCAAGGAGGTCTTCGCCGGGCCCTTGGTGCGGAGCTCCTATCGGGCGGATCGGGTCTTCTTGGAGGCTTCCCAGAGGTAGAGTGGCCCTGCACCTGGTAGGCTAAGGCCATGGCGGGAAGCCGCACCACCTCCCTTTTCCTCCTGGACCTTTTGGCCCTCCTCCTGTTTGCCGGGGCTGGGCTTCTTTCCCATGGCCAACCCATAACCTTTGGGGGCCTGGCGCGAAACGTGCTGCCCGTGCTTTTCGTCTGGCTTCTCCTTTCCCCCTTCCTGGGCACTTACCGTAAGCCCACCTGGCAAAACCTCCTCCTCACCTGGGCCTTGGCCTTTCCCGCAGGGCTGTGGCTTAGGCAGATGGTCCTGGGCCTGGGGTTTGGGGTGGGGTTTTTCGTCTTCCTGGGCGTGGCCATGGCCTTTAGCCTCCTTTTCCTCCTCCTCTTCCGGGGCCTCGCCAAGCTCCAGAGGCTCTGGTAAAAAGGGGACATGGAAGAGAAGGTGGCCTTCCTCGGCCTCGGGGCCATGGGCTACCCCATGGCCGCCCATTTGGCCAAGCGGTTTCCCACCCTGGTCTGGAACCGCACCTTTGCCAAGGCCCTAAGGCACCAGGAGGAGTTTGGCTCCCAGGCCGTGCCCCTGGAAGGGGTGGCGGAGGCTAGGCTGATCTTCAGCTGCCTGCCCACCACCAAGGAGGTGACGGAGGTGGCGGAGGCCCTTTGGCCCCACCTGAGGCCCGGCACCTACTGGGTGGACGCCACCAGCGGGGAGCCCGAGGGAAGCCGCAAGCTGGCGGAGCGCCTTCGGGAAAAGGGGGTGGTCTACCTGGACGCCCCGGTTTCCGGGGGGACCATCGGGGCGGAAAAGGGCACCCTCACGGTGATGATGGGGGGGCCCCTCGAGGCGGTGGAGAGGGTGAGGCCCTTCCTGGCCTACGCCGCCAAGGTGGTCCACGTGGGGCCCGTGGGGGCGGGGCATGCGGTGAAGGCCATCAACAACGCCCTTTTGGCGGTGAACCTCTGGGCGGCGGGGGAAGGACTCCTCGCCTTGGTGCGGCAAGGGGTTTCCGCGGAGAAGGCCCTCGAGGTGATCAATGCCTCCAGTGGCCGCTCCAACGCCACGGAGAACCTGATCCCCCAAAGGGTCCTCACGCGCGCCTTCCCCAAGACCTTCGCCTTGGGCCTGTTGGTGAAGGATCTGGGCATCGCCATGGGGGTTTTGGATGGGGAGAAGGCCCCAAGCCCCCTTCTCCGCCTCACCCGGGAGGTGTACGAGATGGCCAAGAGGGAGCTGGGCCCAGAGGCCGACCACGTGGAGGCCCTGAAGCTTCTGGAGCGCTGGGGCGGGGTGGAGATCCGCTAAGGATGAGGGAAGGCCTAAAGGCCGCCTGGCCCATCGCTTTGGGCTATTTCCCCGTGGCCGTGGCCTTTGGCGCCCTGGGTGCCCAGGCGGGGCTTGGCTACCTCTGGATCCAGCTCACCTCCCTCCTGGTCTTCGCCGGGGCCAGCCAGTTTGCCCTGTTGGGGCTTCTGGCCCAAGGGGTGCCGCCCCTTTTGGCGGCCACCTTGGGCCTTCTCCTCAACCTGCGCCATGCCTTCTACGGCCCGGCCCTCCGGCCCTACCTGAAAGGGGGTCCCTTGGAAGCCTTTTTCCTCACGGATGAGGTCTTCGCCTTGGCCCTAAAAGCCCTTCCCGGCCTCCTTCCGGAAGAGAGGCGGGGCTACTTCCTGGGCCTGGGCTTGGGGGCCTACCTCTCCTGGAACCTGGGCACCGCCCTCGGGGCCCTGGGGGCCAAGGGGCTTTTGGCCTGGCCGGTCCTAGGGGAGGCCCTTTCCTTTGCCCTTCCGGCCCTCTTTCTCCTCTTGGCCCTGCCCCACCTCAGGAACCCTCTGGCCCTCCTGGCGGGCGGGGCGGCCCTGGCCTTGCACCTCCTGGGCCAGACGGCCTGGGGCCTTTTCTTGGCTGGGGTCATCGGGCTTTTTGGGGGGAGGAGGCCATGACCCTGGCCCTCCTTCTCCTGGCCTTGGGCACCTTTCTCCTCCGCCTCCTGCCCTGGCGGGGGGAGGGAAGCCTACGGGCCGGCCAGGCGGGGCCGGCCCTGGTGGTGGCCCTTTTCCTGGTCTCGGCCTTTAGCCCACCCCCTTCCCCGGAGTGGCTCCGCACCGGCCTGGCCCTTTTGGGCACCTACCTGGGGGCGCGGCTTACGGGAAACCTGGGCCTGGCCGTGTTCCTGGGGGTGGGGCTTTACGGGCTTCTGGGCCTCCTCTAGCGGTTCAGGATGTGGATGGCCTGCTTGTGCAAGGCCTCTGCCGCCTCCATGAGGCCTTCGGAGAGGGTGGGGTGGGGGTGGACCGTAAGGCCCAGGTCGGAGACCGTGGCCCCCATCTCCAGGGCCAAGGTGGCCTCGGCGATGAGCTCTCCCGCCTGGGGCCCCACCATGAAGACCCCCAGGAGGAGGTCGGTTTCCGCATCCCCCACCACCTTGATGAGGCCCTCGGCGCTTCCCAGGGTGAGGGCCCGGCCGCTGGCGGCAAGGGGAAACCTCCCCACCTTCACCTTGTACCCCGCCTTCCCCGCCTCCTCCTCCGTAAGCCCCACCCCGGCCCACTCGGGGCCGGTGTAGACCACGCTGGGCACCTGGTAGTCAAAGAGGGCGTTTTTCCCGGCGGCGTTTTCTGCGGCCACCAGGCCCTCCTTCATGGCCTTGTGGGCGAGAAGGGGAGGCCTGGCCACATCCCCGATGGCGTAGACCCCGGGGACCGAGGTCTCCTGGCGGGCGTTCACCTGGATGAAGCCCCGCTCGTCCACCCTCACCCCGGCCTTCTCCAGGCCTAGGCCCTCGGTGCGGGGCTTGCGGCCCACCGCCACCAGGATCTTGTCCACCACGATCTCCTCTGGCTTTCCCCCTTGGGCGGGCTCCAGGAGAACGCGGAGGCCATCCCCCTTTTTCTCGTAGCCCAGCGCCTTGGTGCCCGTGCGCACCTTAATCCCTTCCTTCTCCAGGGCCTTGCGCAGAAGGGCGGCGGTTTCCCGGTCCCCTGCCGGGAGGATCTCGGGCATGTACTCAATGAGGGTTACCTCCGAACCCAGGCGGTGGTAGATCTGGCCCAGTTCCAACCCCACCGCCCCGCCCCCGATCACCAAGAGGCGCTGGGGAATGCCCTCCTCTACCCTTAGGGCCCGGGTGGAGTCCCAGACGTCCTCGCCGAAGGGGAAACCCTTTAAGGGCATGGGCTCGCTTCCCGTGGCGATGATGAGGCTTTTGGCCCCGTAGGTTTCCCCGTTTACCTCTATCTCCTTGGGGCCCTTGAAGCGGGCGAAGCCCCGCAGAAGCTCCACCTTGTTGCCCTTTAGGAGCCCAGCCACCCCCCCGGTGAGCTTCCTCACCACCCCATCCCGCCAGGCGCCAAGCTTTTTGAAGTCCAGCTCGGGCTTGGCCTTTAGGCCGAAGCCCTCGGCCGCCTTCAGGTGGTGGAGGGTCTCTGCCGCGTGGAGCAGGGCCTTAGTGGGAATGCACCCCACGTTCAGGCACACGCCCCCCACCTCGGCGGCCTCCACCGCCAGAACCTTAAGCCCCAGTTGCGCCCCCCGGATGGCGGCGTGGTAGCCGCCGGGCCCGGTGCCGATCACGATGAGGTCGTAGGTCTTCATGGGGTCCATCCTACATTTCCAGAAGGAGGAGGTCGGGGTTTTCCAATAGCCGGATCACCTCCCGGGTGAAGGAGGCGGCCTCGGCCCCGTCCACCAGGCGGTGGTCAAAGGAGAGGGAGAGGTACATGATGTCCCGGGCCTGGATGGAGCCATCCGGCATCACCCAGGGCCGCTTCCGGATGGAGTGCACCCCCAGGATGGCGGCCTCGGGAACGTTGATGATGGGGAAGCTCATGAGGGCCCCCACCGAGCCGATGTTGGTCACGGTGAAGGTGGAGCCCGTGACCTCCTCGGGGGAAAGCTTCCCCTCCCGGGCCTTGGCGGAAAGCTCGGCGATCTCCTGGGCAAGTTCCAGGATATTCTTCCGGTCCACATCCCGCACCACGGGCACCACAAGCCCCCTTTCCGTGGCCACCGCCAGGCCCAGGTGGTAGTAGCGCTTGTAGACGATCTCCTGCCTTTCTTCGTCCAGGCTGGTGTTCAGCATGGGGTACTTCTTCAAGGCCCGCACCACCGCCTTGAAGATGAAGGGCAGGTAGGTGAGCTTTACCCCCTGGCGCTCGGCCTCGAGCTTCAGCCGTTCCCTAAGGGCCACCAGCTCCGTGAGGTCGGCCTCGTCCACGTTCAGGGTGCGCACCGTGTAGAGGTGGCTTTGCCAAAGCCCCTGGGCGATGGTGCGGCGGATGCCCCTTAAGGGAACGCGCTCCTCCAGCCCCTCATAGCCCTTGGGAGAGGTGTAACGGGGCGGGGGAGGGAAGCCCGAGGGAAGGGGTGCTGGGGCCTCCCTGGGGGCTTCCGGCGGGGGTGCGGCCTGGGCCTTAAGCCTCTCCGCATAGGCCCGTACGTCCTCCACCCGGATGCGGCCCATGGGGCCCGAGCCCGGGATGGCCTCGAGGGGAATCCCCAGCTCCCGGGCCAGCTTTCTGGCGGCGGGTACCGCCAGGATGCGGCCTGGGCCTGGCCCCTCCTTGGGGGCTTCCCTTTGGGCCTCGAGGAAGGGGTTCTTCACCGCCACCTGGGTGGTGTCCGGCTTGAAGAGGGAGAGGTCCTCCTTTTCCTCCTTGGGGGGGAGACCGGGCTCCACGAGGGAGCGCTCTTCCACCGCTTGCACCGGCGGAGCCTTCGGTTCCTTTACCCCGGCCACCGCCTCCCCGGGCTCCGCCAGGAGGGCGATGGGGGCATGGACCTTGACCACCTCCCCCTCCTTGGCCAGCTTCTTCAGGAGCACCCCCTCGTAGGGGGAGGGGAGCTCCACCGTGACCTTGTCGGTCATCACCTCCACGAAGGGCTGGTCCTTTTTGAGGTAGTCCCCTTCCTCCACCAGCCACTTCAGGATCTCGCCTTCCACCACGCTTTCCGCCAGTTCGGGCATGAGGATTTCCTTGGGCATAGGCCTCCTTACAGATCTAAGAGCTTAAGAAGCCCCTCCCGGGTTAGGCCTTGGGCCTCCGCCATTTCCCGCAAAACCCCCGCCAGGGTACCCAGCCCAAGGGGATGGGGGCGGGGGAGGGAAAGGGGGTGTTCCCGGCCTCCTCTGTTCCAGGTAGGGCGGAGGGGGCTTCCCGTCCGGCGCACCACCCGGTGCCCCAGGCGGGACAAGGGTGTGGTCCGATCCTCCCCATGGGGATCCCGGGGAAGTTTCATGGAGCGCGAACCTCCTCCCGGACGAGGCGCAAGCGGAGGCCCCTGGGGGTTTCCCCTTCGGGGTAGGAGCAGGGCACCGCGTCCCGCACCATCTCCTTAGGCTCCTCCCAGGTTTCTCCCTGGGCGAAGATGGCTTCCGTCTTCCGCTTCCTCCACCAGAAAAATGGGTTCCTTGGGCATATCAGTAGTCTAACGCCCGCTTGGCGGCCTTGAGGATGCGGGTGACGGTGGGCAGGTACAGCTTGTCCTGGGCGTAGGGATAGGGGGTGTCAAAGCCCGCCACCCGGATGGGAGGGGCCAGGAGCATGTCCAGGATGTCCTCGGCGATGGTGGCCGCCACCTCGCTGAGGAAGCTGGCGTGCCGGGGGGCATCGGATACCAGCACCGCCCTTCCCGTCTTGGCCACGGAGTTCATCACCGCCTCGTAGTCCCAGGGCATGAGGGTGCGGAGGTCCAAAACCTCGGCGGAAACCCCCGCCTTCTCCAGCTCCTCCGCCGCCTGGAGCACCTCGGGCATGACCGTGCCGTAGCCGATGAGGGTGAGGTCCTTCCCCTCCCGCCGGATGGCGGCCTTGCCGATGGGCAAGGTGTAGTCCTCCTCGGGCACCTCCTCCTTCACCGAGCGGTAAAGCCTCTTGGGCTCCAGGAAGACCACGGGGTCCTCGTCGCGGATGGCCGCCTTTAGGAGGCCCTTGGCGTCGTAGGGGGTGGAAACCGCCACCACCTTGAGCCCAGCGGTGTGCACGAAGTGGGCCTCGGGGCTTTGCGAGTGGTGGTGCCCGCCCTTGACCCCACCCCCAGAGGGCATGCGCACCACCAAGGGCGCGGTGAACTGCCCGCCGGAACGGTAACGGAGCTTGGCCACCTGGCTTACCAGCTGGTCAAAGCCGGGGAAGATGTAGTCGGCGAACTGGATCTCCGCCACCGGCCTTAAACCGTGGGCGGCCATGCCCAGGGCCGCCCCCACGATGGCGGCCTCGGAAAGGGGGGTATCCATGACCCGGTCGGGGCCGTACTTCTTTAGGAGGCCTTCCGTTACCAGGAAGACCCCGCCCCTTTTGCCCACATCCTCCCCCAGGACCACCACCTTGGGGTCCAAGGCCATCTCCTCATCCAGGGCCCGGT
Source organism: uncultured Thermus sp. (assembly GCF_938010445.1). Classification (NCBI taxonomy): domain Bacteria; kingdom Thermotogati; phylum Deinococcota; class Deinococci; order Thermales; family Thermaceae; genus Thermus; species uncultured Thermus sp. Next base: position 5,266 of record NZ_CALLUR010000175.1, on the reverse strand, counting down.
TCAGGGCCTGCACCATGGTCATGAGGGCCATGGGGACCTCCTTAGAGCTCTTCCCTGAGAAGGGCTTCCTGGCGCTTGAGGTGCCAGGGCTTTTCCGAGAAGACGTCCTCAAACATCCATTCCGGCGGTACCGGTCCCGCCTCCTCCGCTTCCTTCAGGGCCTTTTCCTGCTCGGCGCGGATGGCCTCTTGGAGTTCCTCTTCCCACTCCAGGTTCCAAAGGCCCCGCTCCTCCAGGAAGCGCCGGAAGCGCAGGATGGGGTCCCGCTTCCGCCAGGCCTCCACCTCCTCCCGGGGGCGGTAGCGGCTGTCGTCGTCCGCGGAGGAGTGGGGGCCGTAGCGGTAGACCCTGAGCTCCACCAGACTGGGGCCCTCCCCCATGCGGGCCCGCTCCACCGCCTCCTTGACCACGTAGTAGGCGGCCAGAACGTCCATGCCATCCACCAGATATCCGGGAATGCCAAAGGCATGGGCCTTGTCGGCGATGGTGGGGCTATGGGTCTGGCGGCTATAGTCCACGCTGATGGCGTAAAAGTTGTTCTCGGCGATGAAAACGGCAGGGGCCCCCTGTACGGCGGCGAAGTTGATGCCCGCATACCAGTCCCCCTCGCTGGTGGCCCCGTCCCCAAAGGTGCAGACCGCCACCTGGCCCGTGCCTAGGAGCTTCATGCTGATGGCCGCTCCGGCGGCGGGGGGCACGTGGGAGGCGATGGGGCTGGCCACGGTGAAGTAGTTGAGGGCCTTGGAGCCCGGATGTTCCGGCATCTGGCGGCCCTTGTTGGGGTCAGCCCGGGTGGCCAGCATCTGGCCGAAGATCTCCTTCAGGGGCAGGCCCAAGGCCAAGGCCAGGCCGTGGTCTCGGTAGTAGGGGAAGACCCAGTCCAAGCCCTTCCGGATGGCGTGGGCGATGGCCACCTGGGCGGCCTCGTGCCCGGCCGAAGGGGCGATGAAGCTGGTTTTGCCGGTGCGGATGAGGATGGTGTAGCGCTCGTCCAGCATCCGGGCCGCCAGCATGTCCCGATATAGGCGGCGTAGCTTCTCCTCGTCCAAGTCCAAGGGGAAATCCCCCAGCCACTCCCCCTTTTCCCCTATGAGCCTTATGGGCTCGGGGGTGAAGGGCGGAAACCGGTGGGTATCCTTTACCATAAACCCTCCTTTTCCCGCGCTTTTGGCGCTCCTGGAGCCTGCCCTGGGTAAGGGCCTAAGGCTCCTCTATCGGGGTGGGTGAGGTCCCACTTTCCCTTCGCCTTTGAGTATACCCTGGCCTTAGGATGGAGGCGTGCGGCTTAGGGTGGTGGCGGTGGGCAAACCCAGGCTGGCCTACGCCCGGCTGGGGGTGGAGGAGTATGCGCACCGCATCCGAAGGTATGCCCCCCTCGAGGTCCAGTTCGTCAAGGAGGCCAAGGACCTCCTGCCCCAGGCGGAGGGCCACCGCAGGGTGGTTCTGGACGAGAGGGGGAGGCTTTTCACCACGGAGGGGCTTTTGCAGGAACTGAGGCGCTTTGAGGGAGAGCGGGTGGCCTTCTTGGTGGGGGGGGCTGAGGGCTACCCGGAAGGGGTACGGGAGCGGGCCCACCTCCTCCTTTCCCTCTCCCCCCTCACCTTGCAGCACGAGCTGGCCCTTCTGGTCCTCATGGAACAGCTTTACCGGATCCTTACCCTGAGGGCGGGGCATCCCTACCACCGGCCATGACCTACGAGGCCTTTGTGGACCTGGTGGAAAGGCTCTGGGCGGAGATCCCCGAGGCCTTCAAGCGGGAGCTTCAGGGGGTGCATGTCCTGCCCCAGGCCAAGCCGGAGCCGGGGCTAAGGGGAGTCTGGCGGCTGGGGGAGTATCTGGACCCCGGCCCTCCCTCGGCCTTCCGCGGCTTTGAAGGGCTTGGGCGGCATATTGCCCTCTACTACGGTTCCTTTCAGAAGGTGGCGGGGCCGGGGTTTGACTGGGAAGGGGAGGTCTGGGAAACCCTTCTCCACGAGCTAAGGCACCACCTGGAGTCCCTGGCGGGCCGGGACGAGCTGGTCCAGGAAGACCTTAGGCGCCTGGCCGAGTTTCGCCGGGGTGGGAGGGGGTAGGGGGCAAGGAGGCCTCCTGTAGGGGCCGGCGCTGGGCAAAACCCCCGGCCAAAGGGTGGTAGTGGGCCACCTCGGGCTCGCCCTCCTGCCAGCAGAGGAACACCACCTCGCCCCCAATCCGGGCGGGGAAGTCCACCAGGCCCCGGTCCAGGTCCTTGAGGAAGACGCCTAAGGAGGCCAGATAGCGGGCGTCCGCTTCCAAGGAGCCCAGGAGGAAGCGCACCTCCTCCTCCAGGTTCCTGCGCTCCAGCCCCCGGGCCTGGGGAAGCCGGGCCTGGGCTTCCTGGAGCTCCTTGCGGTTCTCGCGCATCTGGGCCAGGATCCGCCGGATTTCAGGAAGCAGGGCGTCGGCCTCCTCCTTGGTGAAGATGCGGGCGAACATACCTGACCCTATCCTAGCACAATCATTTAGGAAAATCTAAGCCTAGGATACTCAAGTAGGGAAGCCCAGGAGGGCCACATCCCCGGCCCCCACCTTTACCCCTCCCACCAGGAGGCTCCCGTCGGGGAGCACCGCTTCCGCTACGCCTTCCACCAGGCCCCTTGCGGTCTGGACCTGCACCCTCTGGCCCAGGGTGTAGGAGGCCTGCCGGTAAAGGGCTAGAAGGGCCTCCGGGTTCTCCAGGAGGGGGAGGAGGCCTTCCAGGTGGAGGAGAAAGCCCGAGAGCACTTCCCGTCGGGAGGCGGGGGAGAACTCCCGCAAAGCGGCGGCCCCCTCGGGGGCCCATTCCACGTTCACCCCCACGCCCAGGAGGACGTAGGCCACCTCTTCTCCCTCCGCCTTGGCCTCCAGGAGTACCCCGGCCAGCTTCCTGCCATCGGGAGCGAGGAGGTCGTTGGGCCACTTAAGCCCCCCCACCCCCACCGCCCGCCATAGGGCCAAGCCGGCCACAAGGGGGAGAAGCCCCAGGGTGGAAAGGGGCAGGGCCGGGCGCAGGAGCAGGGAAAAGGTAAGGCTTTCCCCTGGGCGGCTTTCCCAGGGCCTTCCCCGCCTTCCCCGGCCCCTTTCCTGGACCTCGGCCAGGACCAGGGCCCCCTCCGCCACGCCCTCCTCCGCCCAGGCCCGGAGCACATCCTGGGTGCTTCCCACCCGGCCCAGATACCGGTAGGGCCGGCCCAGCCGCCCCAAGGGATGGAAGAGGTGGGGCAGGGGGGTGCCGGGCCGGATGCGGTAGCCCTGGCGGTGCACCTCCAGGGGAAAGCCCTCGGCAAGAAGCCTTCTCGCCTCCTTGGAAACCGCCTGGCGGCTCACCCCTAGGCGCTGGGCCAGGGCCTCGCCCCTTTGGTACTCTTCGGTGAGCAGGGGCAAAAGGCCAGGCATCAGGCCAGTTCCACCTGGGAAAGATCCCCCAGGATCAGCCGGTGGGCCCGGGGGAGGCCATTCCGGCTTCGCACCTGGGCTCCCACCCCCAGGAGGCTTTCCTGGAGGCGCAGGCTCACGTCCTCCAGGAGGGCGTGGTCCTCGAGGATGGAGTACTCCACCTCGGAGCGCACCACCTTGGCCCCCGGCCCCAAGGAGGTGAAGGGGCCGATGTAGGCCCCGTCCACCACCGCACCCTCCCCGATAAAGGCGGGGCCGATCACCGTGCTCCCCACCACCTTAGCCCCCTTTTCCACCACCACCCGCCCCGTGATTTGGCTTTCCGCCACCTCGCCCTCTATGCGGGCCTCCAGCTCCTCCAGAAGGAGGCGGTTGGCGTCCAGGAGGTCCTGGGGGCGGCCGGTGTCCTTCCACCAGCCCTCCACCTCCACCCCCACCACCCTCTTCCCCCGGTCGATGAGGCCTTGGATGGCGTCGGTGATCTCGTACTCCCCTCGGGCTGAAGGCTTTAGCTCCCCGATGACCTCCAGGACCTCCGGGGTGAAGACATACACCCCGGCCACCGCCAGGTCCGAGGGAGGCTCCTTGGGCTTTTCCAGAAGGCGCACGATCCTTTCCCCTTCCAAAACCGCCACCCCGAACTGGCTGGGGTTTTCCACCCGTACCAGGGCGATCACCGCGCTCACCCCTGGGGCGAAGGCCTGGAGGAAGCGGGCGATCCCCTTTTGGAAGAGGTTATCCCCCAGGTAAAGGACGAAGGGGCTTTGGCCTAGGAAGTCCCGGGCCACGGCCACCGCATGGGCCAGGCCCTGAGGCTCCTCCTGCAGGATGTACCGTACCCGGTAGCCCGAAAGGGCTTCCCGGATGTCCTTTTCCGTTTCCGGGGAGACCACCACCCCGATCTCCTCAATGCCCGCTTGGAGCAGGTTCTCCAGGCCGTAGTGGAGGATGGGCCTTCCCGCCACCCGGATCACCGGCTTGGGCCTCGTGTGGGTGAGGGGACGAAGCCTCGTACCCCGTCCGGCAGCCAGTACAAGTCCTTTCACGCTGGGGAGTATACCCCTTAAAATGGACTAAGGGATGCCTAAAGCCTCCATCCGTTCGGCTTACGCCTACGACCGCCTGCGGGCCTACCCCCCCGAGGTGGCGGGCCGCATCGCCACCGCCATGGGGAATGCCCTAGGGGTGCGGGGGGAGGAGGCGGTGCTCCTGGAGCTTGGGGTGGGCACGGGGCGCATTGCCCTGCCCCTCATCGCCCGGGGTTACCCCTACATCGCCTTGGACAAGGACCCGGCCATGCTGGAGGTCTTCCGCCAGAAGGCCGCCGGGGTGATGCGCAAGGTGCGCCTCCTCGAGGCGGATGCCCGGGCCATTCCCCTGCCCGATGAGAGCGTGCACGGGGTGATCGTGGTCCACCTCTGGCACCTCCTCCCCGACTGGCCCAAGGCCCTGGCGGAGGCCCTGAGGGTGCTGAAGCCGGGGGGGGTGCTCCTGGAGGGCTGGGACGAGATGGAGGCGGAAGAGGAGCGCGGGATCCAGGAAAGGTGGCGCTCCTTGGTGGAGGCGGAGGGGGTGAGGGTGGAGCGGGGCCTACACAAAAGGCGGCTTCAGGAGGTGGAGGAAGCCCTAAGGCGCCTGGGACTAAAGCCCAAGGCCCGGGAGGTGGTGCGCTGGCGGGAGGCGCGCACCCTGCGCCAGGCCCTGGAGGCCCTGGAGGAAAGGCTTTACTCCTTCACCCAGCTGGTTCCCGAGGAGGTGCACCAGGGCATCATGCCCCGGCTCTGGGCCTGGGCCGAAGGGGAGTTCGGCGACCTGGACCGCCCCTTTACCCTGGAAAGGAGCTTTACCCTGCGCGCCACCCGGATGGCCTAGC
>NZ_CALLUR010000174.1:0-7647 GCF_938010445.1 uncultured Thermus sp. | reverse complement strand
CGGACCACTTCATCCCCCGGCGAATCTTGAAGGTTATCTCCAACTTGTTCGGGCTGATGCTCCAGGACTCGGCCATGTAGGGGATCCAGTCCCCCGTGGTGGGGTCGCGCCGCACCAGGCCAATGGGCCCGGCGAGAAGGCTAGGAACATTGCCCGCCTCCGCCGTGATGAAGGGGTTGAAGGTGCGGTAGTCCGAGATCACCGCTTCCCGAATGGTGCCCCCCCGCTTCACCTCCGAGGGCTTGGCCACCGTCCACTTCTGGGGCCAAACAAAAGTCTGGGCGCTGGCCATGCCGACCAGAGCCGCGACGCTCACCAAAACTGCCACAATTTTTCTCATAGCGTTTACCTCCTCTTAGCCTTACGCTGGACAGGGTACCCGCTTCTTCTGGACCCTGTCAAGGGTCGCCGTACCTTGACCCCGGCTGCCCTTCATGGGAGAATCCCCTTCATAAGGAGGCCCTGATGAAGGCGGTGGTCATGGAAGCTCGAGGCGGCCCAGAGGTCCTAAAAGTAGCCGAGATGCCTACCCCCGAGCCCGGCCCCAAAGAGGTGCGGATCCGGGTAAAGGCCGCAGCCCTCAACCACCTGGATATCTGGGTAAGAAAGGGGGTAGCCAGCCCCAAGCTTCCCCTACCCCACATCCTAGGAGCCGATGCCTCGGGGGTGGTGGATGCCGTGGGCCCCGGGGTAACCGGCTTTGCCCCCGGGGACGAGGTGGTGGTCAATCCTGGCCTCTCCTGTGGCCACTGCGAAAGGTGCCTGGCCGGGGAGGATAACCTTTGCGCCAAATACGAGATCCTGGGGGAGCACCGCTTTGGAGCCTACGCCGAGTACCTGGTGGTACCGGAGGTCAACCTTCTTAAAAAACCGCAAAACCTTTCCTTTGAAAAGGCCGCTGCCATCCCCCTCACCTTCCTTACCGCTTGGCAGATGGTGGTGGACAAACTCCAGGTGCGGCCCGGGGAGGATGTTTTGGTCATGGCCGCAGGTAGCGGGGTCAGCGTGGCCGCCATCCAGATCGCCAAGCTCTTCGGGGCCCGGGTCATCGCCACCGCCGGTTCGGAGGAAAAGCTGAGGAAGGCCAAGGAGCTGGGAGCCGACGAAACCGTAAACTACACCCATCCCGACTGGCCCAAAGAGGTGCGCCGTCTAACCGGCGGCAAAGGCGCCGACAAGGTGGTGGACCACACCGGGGCCCTTTACTTTGAAGGGGTGATCCGGGCCACGGCCAATGGGGGCAGGATCGCCATCGCCGGCGCTTCCTCGGGCTATGAGGGCACCCTTCCCTTCGCCCACGTCTTCTTCCGGCAGCTTTCCATCCTGGGCTCCACTATGGGCTCCAAAAGCCGCCTCTTCCCTATCTTGCGCTTTGTGGAGCAAGGCAAGCTCCGGCCCGTGCTGGGGCAGGTGCTTCCCTTAGAGGAGGCGGCGGAGGGGCACCGGCTTCTTGAGGAACGGCGCATCTTTGGCAAAGTGGTGCTCCAGATGGATTAGCCAAGGCAGAACCCAGGTCCTGCCTTAGGACCATAGGGAGAAGGTTATGGGATGGACCTAAGACCTTTGTCCCTTGCCGGAAGCCGCCCCCAAAGGGGCTTCCCTAAGGGTAGAATGCAGGGCGAGGTGAGGCCATGGAGCACACCGATGTGATCATCATTGGCGCAGGACCCGCTGGGCTTTTTGCGGGTTTTTACGTGGGGATGCGGGGGCTTTCCTTCCGCTTTGTGGATCCCTTGCCCGAACCCGGAGGACAGCTCTCCGCCCTCTATCCAGAAAAGTACATCTACGACGTAGCTGGCTTCCCCAAGGTGTACGCCAAAGACCTAGTCCAGGGCCTGGTGGAGCAGGTGGCTCCTTTTAACCCCATCTACAGCCTGGGGGAGCGGGCGGAAACCCTAGAAAAGGACGGGGATCTCTTCAAGGTGACCACCTCCCTCGGCAACACCTACAGCGCCAAGGCCGTCATCATCGCTGCCGGCGTAGGAGCCTTTGAACCCAGGCGTCTGGGAGCTCCTGGGGAGAAGGAGCTGGAAGGCAAGGGCGTCTACTATGCGGTGAGGAACAAGGCGGAGTTCCAGAACAAGCGGGTCCTGATCGTGGGGGGTGGGGATAGCGCCGTGGACTGGGCCTTGAACCTTCTGGGCACCGCCCGGGAGATCACCCTGATCCACCGGAGGCCCCAGTTCCGGGCCCACGAGGCCAGCGTAAAGGAGCTCTTGAAAGCCCATGAAGAAGGCCAGCTTAGGGTGCTTACCCCCTACGAGGTGCGGCGGATTGAGGGGAAGGAGCACGTGGAAAAGGCGGTGATCTTCCATAACGCCACCCAAGAGGAAAAGGAGCTGGAGGTGGATGCGGTTTTGATCCTGGCGGGCTACCTCACCAAGCTAGGGCCCTTGGCCAACTGGGGGTTGGAGCTGGAAAAGAACAAGATCAAGGTGGACACCACCATGGCCACCAGCATCCCCGGGGTCTACGCCTGCGGGGACATCGTCACCTATCCGGGGAAACTCCCCCTCATTGTGCTGGGCTTCGGGGAAGCCGCCATCGCCGCCAACCACGCCGCCGCCTACGCCAACCCCGCCCTTAAGGTGAACCCCGGCCACTCCTCGGAGAAAGCGGAGGAGAAAACCCCCGCTTGATAAGCGGGTAAGCCCACCCAGGGCCGTGGCTACCCCAGGGCCCTGGGTTGTTTTAAGATGGGGCATATGCGGGTTGCCCTTTTCATTGATGGCTCCTACATGTACCTGGCCACTAAACGGCTGGGTTGGAACGTGGACCACCGCCGGGTCCTCACCCAGTTCGCCACCCCCGAGCAGCTTTACAACGCTTTCTATTACGTCCCCATCACCGACCCTGAGGACGAGCGCCAGCAGCGCTTTATAGACGCCCTGGTCTTCATGGGCTACACGGTGCGAAGCCGCCTGGTGCGGGGGGACGCCCGGTTTGAAGCCATGATGGCCACGGATCTCCTCACCACTGCTCCCCGCTGGGACCGGGCCATCGTGGCCAGCGGCTCGGGAGACCTGGCCCATACCTTTGCCGCCCTTAGGGCCTTGGGAAAGGAGATCCATCTTCTGGGCGTCCACGAGCTGGCCGACCTCGAGCTCCGCAACCAGGCAGACCGCTTCCTCAACCTCCCGGAGTGGCGGGAGGTCTTGGAGAGAACCCTGGGGGGCCGCCGCACCTACGCCGGCTATCCGGTGGAGGCCACGGTGGAAGTCCCGCCCGCTCCCGTGAACGACCCCCAGCCCTAGCCCATGCCCCCGGGCCCCTGGGTTGTGCTGGCGTTGGCGGGCCTGCTTTTCCTGTTGCTCCCCCTTCCCCCTTCCGCACCTCCCTCCCCTAGCCTGCGGGACCTCCTTCCCTACCCCCCACGGCAAAGGGAAGCCTTGACTGGCCTTCACCTGGCGTTGAAGGCCAGCCTGCATCAGCTTCTGGGGAAAGAGGCGGCCCGGGCCTATGACCGGCTAATGCGCCTCGAGCTTAAGAACCAACGCACCGGTAAGCGCGCCGCCTTTTCCGATGGCCAAAGCGCCCTTCTGGCAGCCAAGCGCTGGGTGGAGGCCATCGGCCAGGCCCGACGAGGCCATAGGGTGAGCCTGGAGGGGCTGCCCACCGCTCCCCACCACGTCCTTCCCTATGCCCGGGAGATTCGCGCCGCCGCCTTTGCCCTAGGGCTCCCCTCCGGGGTGCTGGCGGCCATCGTGGACAACGAGCAGTACGGGGGGGACAAGGCCTTGGGGCTTTCCCGCGGGGTGCGGGAAGCAGCCGATGGGCTAGCCCAAGGCCTGGCCGAAGTCCAAGGCCACGCTCCTCTAAGCCGTACCCTGGGCCTGGCCCAGATGAGCTGGGAGGATGCCCTAAAGCAGGGGGACCGCCTGCGGCTTTTTGGGGCCTGGGACCCCGCTAGGCCCTTCCCCAAGACGGAGGCCGAGGCCAGGAAGGCCCTCGAGGACCCCTACCTAAACCTCCTCTTCACCGCAAGCCGCCTCCGGGGCTACTTTAACGCCCTCCTAGGCCTCCCCAAAGAGGACACCCGCCCCCTGGAGGATCCTTGGCTCTACTACCTGGGCCCCGCCTGGCACAACTACCCCCTTAGGGCCCAGAACCTGGAAACCTGGGAGGATAGCTTCCACGGTTTCTTCAAAGGCCTCCTCTACCAAGTGGTCCTGGAAGGGCGCTGGCACCTAGAGGGCCGCGCCCTCCTCCCCATTAGAGCTTGGGGGCCCGGGAATCAGGACCCCAGGCCCAGCCCCCTACCCAGCCTTACCCCCTAGATCCGCTCCAACCACGGAAGGGGTTCCCCCGGAGGCAAAACCGGCCAGCGGCCTTCTTCCATGTGGCGAAAGATGGCCAACACCGCCTTTTCCGCCTCTTCCACCCAAACCCTGGGATAAAGGGGGCGCTTTGCCTGGAACTCCTCCCGGTCAAAGACCTCACAGGTGTGGTCGGCCCGGCACTTCACATCCAGCTCGAGGTCATACTGGCAAAAGCCCCGTCCCGTCCACTCCGCTGGGGTTTGCACATTCCAGTAGTACTCCAAAACCCGCCCCTCCCGCACGTCCGGCCCCCCGGAGTACCAGGCCCCTGGGAAAAAGGCCACGTAGGCGTCGTGGTCCAGCACCACCCTCCTACCCTTGGCCACATGGTGGAAGGTTTCCCCTTGGGGCAAAAGGGTGAGGACCCCTTCGGGGCGCACCTCCACCACCCGGGCCTCCCAGAAGTAGTGCAGGCTATCCCCCGGGAACTTATAAAACTCCACCCGCACGAGGTCCCCGGGAGCAACCGGCCAGGGCAAGGCCCCCATTCCCCAAACCCCAAGGGCCCGGCGGTTTACTTCTTGGTGCTAATGCCCAGGACCTTGTAAAGGGCGCAGAAGCCGGTAACCGCCGTGAAGAGGAGGACCACCGCCACAATGCCCAGAATCCAGTTCCAAGGGGATGCCGACTGGAAGGCGAAGTAGAAGAGGACAAGGGCCAGGATAAACCGGATCACCCTATCGGTGGTGCTCTCGTTCACCGTCATGGCTCACCTCCGCTTCCACCCTACACCTCTAGGCCCCGGATATCTAGCCCTACCCCACCTGCTATGCTAATATAGCCTTCTGGCGGGGGCCGTTAGCTCAATCGGTCAGAGCGGCCGGCTCATAACCGGTAGGCTGCAGGTTCAAGTCCTGCACGGCCCACCAGCTCCAGGACGGCAAAACTCCCGCCCCCCTGCGGGGGCGGGAAAGCTTTTGGTACGGCAACCCTTCTGGCAGAATCAAAGCATGGACGCCCTGGAAGCCTTCCAAGCCCTGGATTTGCGCGTGGGCCGTATTCTTAAGGCCGAGCCCCACGAGAAAGCCCGCAAGCCCAGCTATAAGCTTTGGATAGACCTGGGTCCTTTGGGCATCAAGCAAAGCTCCGCCCAGATCACGGAACTCTACCGCCCGGAAGACCTCTTGGGCCGGCTGGTGGTGTGCGCGGTGAACCTAGGTACCCGCCTCATTGCCGGGTTTCCCTCGGAGGTCCTGGTCCTGGGGGCCAAGGATGGGGAGGGCCGGGTGGTCCTCCTCACCGTGGAGCGGGAGGTGCCCCTAGGGGAGAAGGTCTTCTAACGGGTCCGGGTCACCTTGGTGAGGTGCCGGGGCCGGTCCGGGTCCAGGCCCCGGGCCCGGGCCAAGGCCTCCGCCTTGGGGTAGAAGGCCTGGGCTAGGAGAAGAGGGGTGGTTTCGGGCTCAGAGGCCACAGGAAGCGCCAGGGGGGAATCCGCCAAGGCTAGGGCGTCGGGTTCAGGGGAGAGGACGAGAAGATGGGCTCCTTTAGCCCTTAGCCCCTCCAGGATGGCAAGAAGGGTATCCGAGGCCTCATCCTTTTGCACCAGGGCCAGCACAGGAAAGCCGGGCTCCAATAGCGCCTGGGGCCCATGGAGAAACTCCGCCGCCGAAAGCCCCTCCGCATGAAGCCCCGCCACCTCCTTGAGCTTCAAGGCCGCCTCGAGGGCCACGGGATAGGTGAACCCCCGCCCCAGGACGAAAAGGTTTTCCCCATCCTCCAGGTAATCCAGCTCCCCCGAGGTTTCCAAGGCCCGGTGCAAGGCCTCGGGTAAGGTGGGAAGGACCTGGCGCAGGCGGGATTCCTCCACCAGGTGGGCCAGGAGGTGAAGGGTGGCGGCCAGCATGGCGAGAAAGCTCTTGGTGGCGGCCACCGCCCTCTCCTCCCCGGCATGGAGGGGAAGGACCACCTCCGCCATTCGGGCCAGGGGGCTCTCCTCCCGGTTCACCAGGGCCACCGTGAGGACACCCTGCGCCCGGTAGGCGGCCACGGCCTCCAGGAGATCCGGGCTCTCCCCGCTTTGGCTGTAGGCCAGAAGGAGCGAAGGAAAGGGCACCCGGGGCCGGGCCCGGTAGAGGGTGAGGACCGAAGGGGCCAAGGAGAGGACCGGCCATTCCAGGCGGGCCTCGAGGAGGTACTTGGCCAAAAGGGCCGCGTGGTCGGAACTGCCCCGGGCCACGGTAAGGGTAAGGCTCGGTGGGCGCTTCCTCAGGAAGCGGGCCAGGCCCTGCACCTCACCCTCGTTCTCCCGAAGGAGACGCTCTATGACCTGAGGAGCCTCCTCCGCCTCGGCGCGCATCCAAGAGGCCATGAGTCCACTATAGGCCACGGGAAGCACCCCCCGGCCACCTGGTCCTTGCCAGAGGGTAGTGGTATACTTCCACGGATGGACCGCATCGTCATCCGGGGGGCACGGGAGCACAACCTCAAGAACATCAGCCTGGAGCTCCCGCGGGGCAAGTTCATCGTCATCACTGGGGTTTCCGGCTCGGGCAAGAGCACCCTGGCCTTTGACACCATCTACGCGGAAGGGCAACGGCGCTACGTGGAAAGCCTCTCCAGCTACGCCCGCCAGTTCTTGGGGGTCATGGACAAGCCCGAGGTGGAAAGCATAGAGGGCCTTTCCCCGGCCATCTCCATTGATCAAAAGACCACCAGCCACAACCCCCGCTCCACCGTGGGCACGGTGACGGAGATCCACGACTACCTCCGCCTCCTCTATGCCCGCATCGGCACCGCCTACTGCCCGGAATGCGGCCGCCCCATTGAGAAGCAGTCCGCCAGCGAGATCACCGACCGCCTCCTGCAAAAACCCCCGGGCACCCGGGCCATCCTCATGGCGCCCGTGGTGCGGGGAAGAAAGGGGGAATACCGCAAGCTTTTCCAGCAACTCCTGAAGGAAGGCTACGCCCGGGTGCGGGTGGACGGGGTCATCTACCTCCTGGAGGAGGCCCAGAACCTCAACCTGGAAAAGTACGAGAAGCACGATATAGACCTGGTGGTGGACCGGGTGGCCCTTAAGGAGGAGGAACGCCCCCGCATCGCCGAGGCGGTGGAGCTGGCCCTTCTTAGGGGCGAGGGGCTTTTGCGGGTCCTGTACCCGGATAGTGGCCAAGAGGAGCTTTACTCGGAAAAGTTCGCCTGCCCCGAGCATGGGAGCGTCCTGGAGGAGCTGGAGCCCCGCATCTTCTCCTTCAACGCCCCCTACGGGGCCTGCCCCGCCTGCTCGGGCCTGGGCTACAAGCAGGAGTTTGACCCCGAGCTCATCGTCAACCCCGAGCTCTCCCTGGCCGAGGGGGCCATCCTGCCTTGGGCCCGGGGTAGGGACACG
>NZ_CALLUR010000173.1:0-13308 GCF_938010445.1 uncultured Thermus sp. | reverse complement strand
GGCCTTGGCGGCCCCCCGGACCTTAAGGGTGGGGGTGGACGCCTGCCCCTACTGCTTCATGACCATCCTGGACGCCCGCCATGCGGCCCAGGCGGTGAACCCCCAGGGGAAGGCCTTTTTCTACGACGACCCCGCCTGCCTTCTGGACCAGCTAAACGGCTGGGGAGGGCCAAGCCTCACCGCCAAGGAGGTGTACCTGGCGGATTTTGTCCTCAGCACCCGAACTGCTCCCAAATGGGTGGAAGCGGAAAAGGCCCTCCTCTACCACAACCCCAAGATCCGCACCCCCATGGGCTCAGGCCTTTTGGTCTTCAGCCGCCGGGAGGCCTTGGAACAACACCTCAAGGAACGGCCCGAGCGGGCGGGGGGGCGGGTTCTGACCTGGGCCCAGGCCCTGAAGGAGGGGGAAAGGCGTCCTTGGGTGCCTGCGGATGTGTTCACCCCTTCCAAGGCCCCATGAGCCCCCTTTTCTTTAAGGAGGTAACCCGTAACCCCTGGACCCTAGGCCTTGTTCTCCTCCCTCCCCTCCTGGCCCTGGGCTTCTTGGGCCGGGGGGAAGGGGTGGGGCTGGTGGGGCTTTACTCGGGGCTTCTCCTCCTCCTGCCCCCCTTGGTCCTGGCCCTGGCTCTGCCCCTTTTGGCCTCGAGGGAGGAGTGGGCCTTCCTCTTAGGGCTTCCCGTGGGGGCCTTCCGGGGCTTTGGGGAGGGGGTGGTGGGGGTTTTCCTGGGGCTTCTTCTGCCCCTTCTTCCCGGCCTCCTTCTGGGGGCGGGGGTGTTGGGCCTCTCTGGGAAGGCCACCTTGTGGCTTCTCCTTTCGGGGGTGGGGGTTTTGGCCTTCTGGGCCGGGCTTGCCGCCTTCTTGGCCGCCCTGACCTTGGAGGAGAGGCGGGCCTTGGGGCTGGGTTTTGGACTTTTTGGCCTCCTCAACGTGCTCTATGGGCCCATGGTGGTGGCCCTGGCGGTGCGCCTTAGGGAGTATCCCCTGGAAGGCCTCCTCACCCTGGCCCTCCTGCTGAACCCCCAGGAGATCCACCGGGTGGGGCTCCTGGCTGGGCTTAAGGCCCCGGTGCTCACGGGGCCCATAGGGTACCTGGTGGCGGAGCGCCTAGGGGCGGTGGGGCCTTGGCTAGGGCTTTTCTACCTGGTCCTCTTGGGGGTCCTTCTGGCCCTGCTGGGTGCCCTGGTCTTCGCCCGCCGGGACCGGTAGCATGGAGGCCATGGAGATCCTGCTCACTACCCTGGACCAGGTGCCCGGCCACCGGGTGGTGCAGGTACTGGGTGTGGTCAAGGGGAGTACGGTGCGGACCAAACACCTGGGCAAGGACCTTTTGGCGGGCCTGCGTACTCTGGTGGGCGGGGAGATCCCCGAGTACACGGAGATGCTGAAGGAGGCCCGCCAGGAAGCCGAGCGCAGGATGCGGGAAGAGGCCAGGCGCCTGGGGGCCCATGCCGTCTTGGGGGTGCGGTACGCCACGGCCAGCGTGCTCCAAGGGGCGGCGGAAATCCTGGCCTACGGTACCGCGGTGCGTTTGGAGCCCGTAAGGGAGCCCCGGTAATGCGCCTGGCCGCCCTCCTTCTCCTCCTGCCCTTCTTCCTCCAACTCCTGGGCTTTGGCAACACCCCCTTGGGCGGGGGGCTTTGCGGGGAGCTTTTCCTGGTACAAAACCCCGCCTTGGCCTTAAAGACCCCGGGGTTTTGGTACGGGGCCCTTTTCATGGGCCTTTTGGCCCTGCAGCTGGGGTATGGCCTTTCCCTCCTCCTCCTGCCCCTACTGGAGGTGCCCGTAGGCCCAGCCTGGCTTCGCCTGGGCCGGTTTCTAGTGGGGCTTCTTTTGGCCCTTTTCCTCCTCAGCCGCACCCTGGGCCTGCCCACCCCGGGCCCCACGGGGTGGGTGCTGGAGCCGGCTTCCCTGGACCCCCTTTCCCTCCTTTTGGTGGGGCTTTCCCTGGCGGGGGGGGTTCTCCTGAGGGAGAATAGGGGGCATGGAACGGCTTCTTGAGGTGATGCGCCGCCTTCGGGGGCCCGGGGGTTGCCCCTGGGACCGGGCCCAGACCCACGAAAGCCTCGTCCCCTACCTGTTGGAGGAGGCCAGCGAGGCGGCGGATGCCCTCTTGGATGGGGACCCCAAGGAGATGGCGGAGGAGCTTGGGGATGTGCTCCTGCAGGTGGCCTTTCACAGCGTGATCGGCGAGGAGGAGGGGCGGTTTACCTATGAGGACGTGGAAAGAAGCATCGTGGAAAAGCTCATCCGCCGCCATCCCCACGTCTTCGGGGAGGCCAGGGCCAAGACCCCAGAGGAGGTGAAGGCCCGCTGGGAGGAGCTAAAGGCCGAGGAGGGGAAGAAGGAGGAGCCCTGTGGCCTACCCAAGCACCTTCCCACCCTGCTTCGGGCCTACGAGCTGCAGCGAAAGGGCGTGGATCCGGGAAGCGAGGAGGGCCTAAGGATGGCCCTGGAGAGGGGGGACCTCGAGGAGGCGCTTTGGAACCTGGTGGGGCTTTTCGCCAAACGGGGCCTGGACCCCGAGACCGCCTTAAGGCGGCGCTCCCACAAAGCCTGCCGGGAGGGCTAGCCCTTCCTCCGGGCTTTCGGTTGGCGGCGGTGGCCGTGCCCCTCCTGGGGGAGAGCCTCCTTTTCACCCTGCGTAGCCCCCACCTGCCCACCCACGCCGGCCAGGTGAGCTTCCCCGGAGGGGTGGTGGAGCCAGGGGAAACCCCCCTGGAGGCCGCCTTGCGGGAGGCGGCGGAAGAGGTGGGGCTAGGGGGGCTGGAGGCCTTGGGCTACCTTTCCCCAGGGTTTTCCCCCCAGGGTTTCTTGGTCCAGCCGGTGGTGGTCTTCCGGGAAGACCTTCCTCCCTTACGCCCTAACCCCCTCGAGGTGGCCGAGGCCTTCTTGGCCCCAGTGGAGGAGCTCCTGGGGATAACCCCCTGGAGCGAGGTGCGCCAGGGCCGGACCGTTTGGCACTTTCCCTGGCGAGGGGTGGACATCTGGGGGGTGACCGGAAATATCCTTAAGGAGTTCCTGGAGGTGTGGCGTGAGGCGAGTGGGCATCCTTTTGGCCGATCTCTTTGACGAGCGGGAGTTCCTCTACCCCTACTACCGGGTCCAGGAGGCGGGCTACACCCCTTTGGTCATCGGGCCCGACGTCCGGGAGTACAGGGCCAAGTCCGGCTTTGCCTGGAAGGCGGAGGTGGCAGCCCGGGAGGTAGGGGAGGTGGCGGGCCTCCTTATCCCCGGGGGCTTTGCCCCCGATTACCTGCGGCGAAGCCCCGAGGTCCTTGCCTTGGTGCGAAGGGTGGCGGAAGAGGGCAGGCCCATCGGGGCCATCTGCCATGCGGGCTGGGTTTTGATCAGCGCCGGACTGGTGCGCGGGCGAAGGGTCACGGGGTTTGCCTCCATCCGCCACGACCTGGAAAACGCCGGGGGGCTTTACCAGGAGGCCGGGGTGGTGGTGGATGGAAACCTGGTAACCGCCCAGGGGCCCAAGGATCTCCCCGGCTTCCTCCGGGCCTTTTTGGAGCTATTGGCTAAAGGGTAAAGCGGGTTCCCCACACCCCCTTTAGGACGCCCTCCAGTACCCCCCTTTCCCCCCGGGCAATGGCCGCCCAGGGAGCCCCGGCCCTAAGGGCGTTCAAGGCCGCCTCCACCTTGGGGATCATGCCTCCTTGGATCACCCCAGAGGCCTTGAGTTCCTCCACCTCCTGCGGCGTGAGGCGGGGCAGGCGGCTTTTGGGGTCCTGGGGGTCCTGGAGGACCCCGGGCACGTCCGTGAGGAAAAGGACGGGCCACCCTAAGGCCCCGGCCACCGCCCCCGCGGCGGTGTCGGCGTTGACGTTTAAGGGGCCTGCCTCGTCCAGGGCGATGGGGGCCAGGAGGGGGGTGTAGCCCTGTTCCACGAGGTCCAGGAGCACGCCCACCTCCACCCCCACCACCTCCCCCACCCGGCCCAGGTGGGCTAGGGCCCTCCCCTTTAGGCAAAGGGTATCCCGCCCGGAAAGGGAAAGCGCCCTTTTTCCCCTTCGGGAAAGGCCCTCCGCCAGGCGCTTTCCCGTGAGGCAAAGGCTCATTTCCACCACCTCCATGTGCTCAGGAGGCGTTACCCTCAGGCCCCCCTCAAAGCGGCTTTCCAGGCCCAGGCGGGAAAGCCAGGCCCCGATCTCCGGCCCACCCCCGTGTACCAGCACCAGGGGGCCTGGGTAGCCCGCAAGCTCGTCTAGGAGGGTTTCGGCACCCCGTAGGCTTCCGCCCACCTTCACCAACAAGGGTTCACTCAAGGTAGACCACCTCCTCCGGCAGGCCTCCCTCTTCCTCGGCCTCCAACAGGTCCAAAAAGCCCAAGGCCGCGTGGTCGGGGTGGAGGCCAAAGTGGGTGGCCAGGGCCTGGACCGCGCTCAGGGGGGGCATGGAGGCGGCTTTCTCCAGCAGGGGCTTGAGGTCCGCAGGGGCTTGGAGCCTGGGCCCCAGCTCCGCCCCCTGGGCCAGTTGGGCCTTAATCTCCCCCTTTTCCGCAAGGAGGAAGAGAAGCTCCTCCTCGGCCACGACCAGGAAGGCCAGGGCCCTTCCCAGGTGGGAGAGCTCTTGGAGGAAGGCCCGGATGGCCTGGGGGTCTTCCTGGGCCTCGAGGGCCTCGTGGTACAGGCTCACCCAGGGGGGGTCCGGGACCAGAAAGACCCCCGCCCCCTGGGTTTGCCCCTGGGCCCAGGCCCGCACCTCTTCCCAGGGAGCCGCCACGTGGAAGGAGAGAAAGCTCCGCACCAAGCCCTATACTAGCCATTGTGAGCGCCCTCTACCGCAAGCTCCGCCCCCTCACCTTTCAGGAGGTGGTGGGCCAGGAGCAGGTGAAGGAACCCCTCATGCGGGCCATAGGGGAAGGGCGCTTGGCCCATGCTTACCTCTTCTCGGGCCCTCGAGGGGTGGGGAAGACCACCACCGCCAGGCTTCTGGCCATGGCCGTGGGGTGCCAGGGGGAGGTGCGCCCTTGCGGGGTCTGCCCGCACTGCCAGGCGGTGCAAAGAGGGGCCCATCCCGATGTGGTGGAGATCGACGCCGCCAGCAACAACTCGGTGGAGGACGTGCGGGAGTTAAGGGAGAAGGTGCTTCTGGCTCCCCTTTCCGCCCCCAAGAAGGTCTTCATCCTGGACGAGGCCCATATGCTCTCCAAAAGCGCCTTCAACGCCCTCTTGAAGACCCTGGAGGAGCCTCCACCCCACGTCCTTTTCGTCTTCGCCACCACCGAGCCGGAGAGGATGCCCCCCACCATCCTCTCCCGCACCCAGCACTACCGCTTCCGCCGCCTCACCGAGGAGGAGATCGCCTCCAAGCTCCGGCGCGTCCTCCAGGAGATGGGCAGGGAGGCGGAGGAGGAGGCCCTCCTCCTGGTGGCCCGGCTGGCGGACGGGGCGCTTAGGGATGCGGAAAGCCTCCTGGACCGCCTGCTCCTCCTGGAGGGCCCCCTGACCCGGAAGCGGGTGGAGGAGGCCTTGGGCCTTCCGCCCAAGGAGGCCCTTTCCCGCCTGGCCCGGGGGCTGGTCCGGGGGGACCTCAAGGAGGTGCTCTCCGAGGCCAGGGGGCTTTACGCCCAGGGCTTTGCCCCGAGAAGCCTGGTGGGGGGGCTTATGGAGGTGATGCGGGAGGCCCTGTACGCGGCCTACGGCCTGCCGGGAGAGGGGATGGAAGCCCCTCCCGAGGCCCTGCTGGGGGCCCTCACCGCCTTGGACGAGGCCATGGAGCGCCTTTCCAAGCGCTCGGACCTCCTGGCCCTGGAGGCGGCCCTGCTGCAGGCGGCAAGGGCTTTCCCCTCCGGGCGAGCTGTGGGGGTGGTCCGGCCCGCGGCGGGTCTTCCTGCGGGGGAAGCGGCCCAGGTGGGGGCTCTTGTGCCCGAGGGGCCAACGCCTCGGCGTGAGCCCGCGGCCTCCGGGGAAGACCTGCCCGAGTTCCACCCCACCCAGCCCTTGGCGCCGCCGAGCCTCAAGGAGGCGGGTCCCCCCGGGGGGGAGGAGGGGGATCAGGCCGGGAGGTGGAGGGCCTTCCTCGAGGCCCTGAAGCCCACCCTAAGGGCCTTCCTCCGCGAGGCCCGGCCAAGTCTGGAAGAGGGGCGCCTTGTGCTCCGCTTTCCCGAGAGCAAGGCCTTCCACCACAAGCGGGCCGAGGAGCAAAAGGCCTCCCTCCTTCCCCTGATACGGGCCCACTTCGGGGTGGAAGAGGTGGTCTTCCTCCTGGAAAAAAAAAGCCTAAACCCTAGGCCCCTTTCCCGAAACCGGCCATTGCCCGGGGAGAAACCCACCCAGGGTGGGCCGGCCGAAGAGCCTAAGGCCTCCGAGCCCTCCGCCCAAGCCCTGCCGGAAGGGGAGGAGAAGCCGAGGGAGGCCTGGCCCGAGCCTGGCGAAAGGCTGCCTGCTGCCCAAGCCCCTTGGCCCGGCCGGCCGGTCCCTTTCGGACCCGATGCCCCGGCGGAGGAACCCCCCAGGCCTCCTGAGGATCCCAACCAGCGCCTGGCGGAGATCACCCGCCTCCTGGGGGCGCGGCTCCTTTGGGTGCGCAGGCCCAGGCCTCCCGAGGCCGAGGAACCCGTGAGCGAAGACGACATAGGGGGTACTGGTATATAATGCCCCCATGACCAAGACCACCGAGCTCGGGCAAGAGACCGTGGAGAACATCCTCAAGCGGCTACGGCGTATAGAAGGCCAGGTGCGGGGTCTGCAGAAGATGGTGGCCGAAGGGCGCCCCTGTGACGAGGTCCTCACCCAGATGACCGCCACCAAAAAGGCCATGGAGGCGGCGGCCACTCTTATTTTGGAAGAGTTCTTAAACGTGTGTGCCGCCGAGGTTTCCGAGGGCAAGGTGGATCCCAAAAAGCCCGAGGAAATCGCCACCATGCTGAAGAAGTTCATCTAGCCCCTTGCCTAGCGGAAAGCCCCTTGCGCTTCGCAGCTGGCCAAAGAGGCTTTGGCGCCTCTTCTTGGCCTTTTTCCCCCAAGGGGAAGGGGGGGACGATGCCTTTGCCCTGGCCTTTTTGCAGGGGGAGGAGCGCACCCTGTACCTGGCCATGGACCCCCGGGATAGGGCCCATGCGGTCCGGGTGGCCAAAAGGCTCCTTAGGGACCACCCCGACGCCCCCGCCTTCGTCATCCGGGCGGCGCTCCTTCACGATGCGGGAAAGGCCCTGAGGCCCTACCGCCCCCTGGAGCGCATCCTCACCGGGCTTTATGCGCCCAACGTACCCCCCTACCCTTTGCGGCGGGGGTTTTGGGGCGCCTTCCAGGTGCGTCGCCACCACCCCCTGTACGCGGCGGAGCGCATCCGGGATCCCCAGGTGCGGGCCCTGGTCCTGGAGCACCACCGCCCGCAAAGCCTCTGGGGCCGGAGGCTCCACCAGGCGGACCAGGAGGAGTAGCCCCCTTTGGGCAAAAGCCCCTAGCCAAGAACCACCCTTAAGGAGTAGGGTATCAAAGAGCGAAGGAGGGCTTATGGAAGACTTCACCTGGCGCGTGGGCGGCCCCCAAGGGGGCGGGATAGAGACGGCGGCCACCCTGTTTGCCCGGGCCGTGGCCAAGGGGGGTTGGTGGGTGGCCACCAAGCGGGAGTACCACTCCAACATCATGGGGCGGCACTCCTATCTGGACGTGCGGCTAGGGCGAAAACCGGTGGGAGCCTTCCGCGAAAAGGTGGACATGCTGGTGGCCCTGGATGGGGAGACCCTGGCCCGGCACCTGGACGAGGTCCGGCCTGGAGGGGTCTTGCTCTACGACCCCAAGGTGCTAGGGCTCACGGTGCGGGGCCTACCCATGCTGGACCACCGCGTGGCCGATGCCCTGGCGGAACGCTTTCGTAAAGCCAACCCCAGTCTCCAAGACCTTCTTGCGGCCTTTGTGGAGGCAGGGGTTCAGCCGCTTCCTTATCCCTACGAGGAGGTGGCCGACCGGATCGGGGTGGAGCTGGGGGTGCCCCCCTTGCAGGCCCGGCGCACCCTGAACACCATCGCCGTGGCCGCCAGCCTCCACTTCCTGGGCTTTCCCCTAGACCCCCTGCTGGAGGCCCTGGCCCTCCAGTTTAGGGGCAAGGTGTTGGAGTTAAACCAACGGGTGGCCCAGGCGGTCTACCGGGAGGAAATGCCCAAGCTTTCCTTCCAGCTCCACCTGAACGGCTACGAGCCGGGCCGGGTCTACCTTACCGGGGCCCAGGCGGCTGCTTTGGGGAAGCTGGCCGGGGGGCTTCGCTTCCAGACCTACTACCCCATAAGCCCCGCCACCGACGAGTCCACCTACCTCGAGGCCCACACCGCCTTTACCGGGGCGGACGTGGCCGTGGTCCAGACGGAGGACGAGATGGCCGCGGTGACCATGGCCGTGGGGGCCGCCCTCACCGGGGCCAAGGCGGCCACCGCCACCAGCGGGCCTGGCTTCAGCCTCATGGCCGAGGGGATGGGGTTTGCCGGCATGATTGAGGCCCCCTTGGTGGTAACCCTCTACCAGCGGGGCGGGCCCAGTACCGGCCTTCCCACCCGCACCGAGCAGGGGGACTTGATGTTCGCCATCCGGGGTGGGCACGGGGAGTATCCCAGGATTGTCTTGGCCTCAGGGGACATCCAGGACGCCTTCTTGGATGCGCAAAAGGCCCTGGCCTGGGCCTGGCGCTACCAGACGGTGGTGGTGCACCTGGTGGACAAGTTCCTGGCCTCCATGGCCCAAAGCCTTCCCAAGGAGGCGTTAAGGGTGCTTTCCCTGGACGGGGAAAAGCGCCTTGGGCCCAGGCACGAGGGCTTTGGCCCCTATGAGCGGTATGGGCCCGCGGAAGACGGGATTTCCCCCTTCATTCCCATCGGTACCCCCGGGGGCTTTTACTGGATGACCTCGGACGAGCACGACCCCGTAGGCCACATCACCGAGGACGTGGCCCTGCGGGAATACCAGATGGAAAAGCGCATGCAGAAGCTAGAGACCGCCCGTAGGGAGATTCCCCTCGAGGACCAGTACACCCTCTTTCGGGACGGGGAGGTCCTGGTCCTGGGCTGGGGCACGGTGAAGGGCACCCTTCTGGAGGCCCTGGACCATCTCCCGGGGGTGGGGTACCTGCACCTCAGGCTCCTTTGGCCCTTCCCCCAGATCGGCCCCCTTCTGGAGGGGAAGAGGCTGGTCACGGTGGAACACAACTACTCGGGGCAGCTGGCGGACCTGGTGCAGCAGGAAACCCTGAAGAGGGTGCATCACCGCGTGGTGAAGTACAACGGCCGCCCCATCACCCTGGAGGAGGTGGTGGAGGCCTTGAAAGGGGTGCTTGCGGGTAGGGCCCCCGAGCGCTTGGTGCTCAGGAAAGGAGTTTGACCATGCTGGAGCTTAAGCTGGCGGATTACAAGGCGGAAAAGCAGCCGGACTGGTGCCCGGGTTGCGGGGACTACGGCATCCTCTCCGCCCTGCAGATGGCCCTTTTTGAGCTGAAGCGGGATCCTTCCCAAACGGCCATCTTCTCGGGGATCGGCTGCTCGGCCAAAACCCCGCACTACCTCAATGTCTACGGGGTCCATACCCTCCACGGCCGCGTTCTCCCCGTGGCCCAGGGGGCCAAGCTGGCCAACCCCCACCTCACCGTGGTGGCGGTGGGGGGGGATGGGGACGGCTTGGGGATTGGGGCGGGGCACTTCGTGGCCGCGGGCCGCCGCAACGTGGACATGCTCTATATCCTCTACGACAACGAGGTCTACGGCCTGACCAAAGGGCAGGCGGGCCCCACCCTGGGCCTGGGGGAGAAGACCAAGAGCCTGCCCAAGCCCAACCCCCAGGGGCGCATCAACCCCCTCCTCCTGGCCTTTGCCTCCGGGTACACCTGGATCGCCCGTGGCTACGCCTACGATGTCAAGGGCCTGAAGGAGCTCATCAAGGAGGGGCTAAGCCACAAGGGCCTGGCCTTCCTCCACGTGCTCCAGCCCTGCCCCACCTACAACGACCTCCACACCAAGGAGTGGTTTGCCCCCAGGCTGTATAGGCTCCAGGACGAGGGGTATGACCCCCATGTTCCCGAGGGCCTTCCCCCGGAGGAGCTGGACAGGAAGATGGCCCAGTTCCAGGAGAAGGCGGTGGAGTGGGGGGAGCGGATTCCCCTAGGGGTCTTTTGGCAGGCGGAGGTGCCTACCTTTGAGGAGCGCCTTAAGGCCTATCTCCCCCGCTACCCCGAGGTGTACCCCGCCTTGGGCCAGCGGGAGCCTTTGGACCTCGAGGGCCTCCTCAAGGAGTTCGCCCTCTAGGGGCGGATGAGCCGCGCCGGGGTGGCGATCAGGTCCACCCGGCGCTCGGGTTCCACGGGAAGCTTGGGGTAGACCATGAGGGCGTGGGCTAGGGTGGCGAAGGGGGCGTCCACGGAAAGCCAGGCCTGGGGGAAGCCGTAGCCCTTCCCCACCCAGCCCCCTTCCTCGTCCACGGCCACGGCCCCGATGAGGACCAGGTCTATGGGCTGGCCCTCGAGGCTGGCCTTTGCCCCATAGCGGTAGGCCTCCCGCACCCTTTTCAGCTTCCTGGGGTCCAGGTCCTTGAGGAGCAAAAACTCCCCTGGCCGGTCGGGGTGGGGGAGGAGGAGGGCTTTCCCCGCCCTTAGGGCCGCTTCCCTCAAGGGTTTTAAGACCGCATCCATCCCCGCCAGGATGAGCCGGGCCCTCTGGAACTCAGGGGTAGCTTGGAGGCGCTCCGCCGCCTTCCTGGCCCCCAGGAAGTTGGGATGGTGGCCGTGGGGGGGTGTGGGGTGGAGGGCCAGGTCGTAGCGGGCCAGGGTGTTCCAGACTTCTTCCCGGAGTTGGCCTAGGGTCATGGGGTTTTAGGCTATAAAGCCTCGCCCTTTCCCCCGGGAGGGGATGGGTTCCTTGGGGTGGCCTGGGATCCAAAGCCCGGGATGGCGTGGGGGAGGACGGGGGCACTTTCCACTAGACCACTATACCCAGGCCCCGGGTAGACTGGACCCCATGGGCCGCCTTAAGTTCGCCCACCTGCACCAGCACACCCAGTTTTCCCTCCTGGATGGGGCGGCGAAGCTTTCCGACCTCCTCCAGTGGGTGAAGGAGGTCTCCCCCGAGGACCCCGCCTTGGCCATGACCGACCACGGCAACCTCTTCGGGGCGGTGGAGTTTTACAAAAAGGCCACCGCCATGGGGATCAAACCCATCATCGGTTACGAGGCCTACGTGGCGGCGGAAAGCCGCTTTGACCGCAAAAGGGGTAAGGGCCTGGACGGCGGCTACTTCCACCTAACCCTTCTGGCCAAGGACTTTAGGGGCTACCAGAACCTGGTGCGCCTGGCCAGCCGGGCCTACCTGGAAGGCTTTTACGAGAAGCCCCGCATAGACCGGGAGATTCTTCGGGAGCATTCGGAGGGGCTCATTGCCCTCTCCGGTTGCCTGGGGGCGGAAATCCCCCAGTTCATCCTGCAAGACCGCCTGGACCTGGCCGAGGCCCGGCTGAACGAGTACCTGGCCATCTTCGGCGACCGCTTTTTCCTTGAGATCCAGAACCACGGCCTTCCTGAGCAAAGGAAGGTGAACCAGGTCCTCAAGGAGTTTGCCCGGAAGTACGGCCTGGGGATGGTGGCCACCAACGACGGCCACTATGTGCGCAAGGAGGACGCCCGGGCCCACGAGGTGCTTCTTGCCATTCAGTCCAAAAGCACCCTGGATGACCCCGAGCGCTGGCGCTTCCCCTGCGACGAGTTTTACGTGAAGACCCCCGAGGAGATGCGGGCCATGCTCCCCGAGGAGGAATGGGGGGATGAGCCCTTTGACAACACCGTGGAGATCGCCCGCATGTGCAACGTGGACCTGCCCATCGGGGACAAGATGGTCTACCGCATCCCCCGCTTTCCCCTTCCCCAGGGCCGGACCGAGGCCCAGTACCTGCGGGAGCTCACCTTTAAGGGGCTTCTTTTCCGCTATCCAGACCGCATCACCGAGGGGTTCTACCGGGAGGTTTTCCGCCTTCTGGGCCGCATCCCCCCTCACGGGGACGGGGAGGCCTTGGCGGAGGCCCTGGCCCAGGTGGAAGGGGAGGCCTGGGAAGCCCTTCGCGCCCAGCTGCCCCCTTTAGAGGGGGTGCGGGAGTGGACGGCGGAGGCCATTCTGCACCGGGCCCTTTACGAGCTTTCCGTGATTGAGCGCATGGGGTTCCCCGGATACTTCCTCATCGTGCAGGACTACATCAACTGGGCCCGGCAGAACGGGATTTCCGTGGGGCCGGGCCGGGGAAGCGCCGCCGGGAGCCTGGTGGCCTATGCGGTGGGGATCACCAACATTGACCCCTTGCGCTTTGGCCTCCTCTTTGAGCGCTTTCTGAACCCCGAGCGGGTTTCCATGCCGGACATTGACACCGACTTCTCCGACCGGGAGCGGGACCGGGTCATCCAGTACGTGCGCGGGCGCTACGGGGAGGACAAGGTGGCCCAGATCGGCACCTTCGGCAGCCTGGCCTCCAAGGCGGCCCTCAAGGACGTGGCCCGGGTCTACGGCATCCCCCACAAGAAGGCGGAGGAGCTGGCCAAGCTGATCCCCGTGCAGTTCGGCAAGCCCAAGCCCCTGGCCGAGGCCATAGAGCTGGTGCCGGAGCTAAGGGCGGAGATGGAAAAGGACCCCAAGGTGCGGGAGGTCATAGAGGTGGCCATGCGCCTGGAGGGCCTGAACCGCCACGCCTCCGTGCACGCCGCTGGGGTGGTGATCGCCCAGGAGCCCCTCACGGACCTGGTCCCCCTCATGCGGGACCAGGAGGGGCGGCCCGTGACCCAGTACGACATGGGGGCGGTGGAGGCCTTGGGGCTTTTGAAGATGGACTTTTTGGGCCTGCGCACCCTCACCTTCCTGGACGAGGCCAAGAAGATCGTCAAGGAGTCCAAGGGGGTGGAGCTGGACTACGACCGCCTGCCCCTGGACGATCCCAAGACCTTCGCCCTCCTTGCCCGGGGGGAGACCAAGGGGGTTTTCCAGCTGGAATCGGGGGGCATGACCGCCACGGTGCGGGGGCTTAAGCCCCGGCGCCTCGAGGACATCATCGCCCTGGTCTCCCTCTACCGCCCGGGGCCCATGGAGCACATCCCCACCTACATCCGCCGCCACCATGGCCAGGAGCCCGTGAGCTACGCGGAGTTCCCCCATGCGGAGAAGTACCTAAGGCCCATCCTGGAGGAGACCTACGGCATCCCCGTCTACCAGGAGCAGATCATGCAGATCGCCTCCCAGGTGGCCGGCTACTCCCTGGGGGAGGCGGACCTCCTCCGCCGGGCCATGGGCAAGAAGAAGGTGGAGGAGATGCAAAGGCACCGGGAGCGCTTCGTGCGGGGGGCCAAGGA
>NZ_CALLUR010000172.1:0-2876 GCF_938010445.1 uncultured Thermus sp. | reverse complement strand
GAGGGGATTGGGGTAGCGGCTCAGGCGCACCTTGAGGACCAGCCTCCCTTCCCGTTCCTCCCCCGCCAGGGCCAGGAGGTCGGCATACCCCTCCCCGGCCTCCTGGAAGAGGGCGGCCCGGGGATAGAGGTAGGCCAGGCCCTGATCGTCGCCCAA
Source organism: uncultured Thermus sp. (assembly GCF_938010445.1). Classification (NCBI taxonomy): domain Bacteria; kingdom Thermotogati; phylum Deinococcota; class Deinococci; order Thermales; family Thermaceae; genus Thermus; species uncultured Thermus sp. The sequence goes on along the minus strand of NZ_CALLUR010000172.1, from coordinate 2,720 downwards.
GGGGTCTTGGAAGAGGAAGAGCACGGCCATCTTTATACCAGGGATAAAAGGGCCTTTACCACCTTTTCCGGGTCGTGCTGGGCCAAAAGGCCCTTCTCCCGGAAATCCCCGGCGATCACCCGCACCCCGTCCACGGCGAAGGGCCTGGGATCAAAGGCCACGGGAAAGCGCCCCTCCTGGGCGTAGCGGCTAAGGACCTCCTCGGGAATGGGGGCGGTGTGCACCAGGACCGCCTGGGGCCTCCGGCCCAGGTGGTAGGCGATGGCCTTGTAGTGGTCGTAGGCGGTGTAGCCCTCGGTTTCCCCGGGCTCGGTCATGAGGTTCACCACGTAGACCAGGGGGGCCTTGGCCCGGGCTAAGGCCTCCAGGAGGGGTTTGGGCAGGAAGCTGGGGATGACGCTGGTGTACAGGCTTCCCGGTCCCAGGACCAGGAGGTCCGCCTGGTGGATGGCCTGGAGGGCCTCCTCCATAACCCTTAGGGGTTCGGGTTCCAGGAAGACCTCCCGGATTTGCCCCCTTTTCTCCCGGATGGCCACCTCCCCCACCACCTCGGATCCGTCCCGAAAGCGGGCCTTAAGCCGCACCGCCTCGGGGGTGGCGGGGAGGACCTGGCCCCTCAGCTGCAGGATGGCGTTGGCCTCGAGGATGGCCTGGGCGAAGTCCTTGGCTTCCTGGTTCAGGGTCAAGAGGAACAGGTTGCCGAAGGTGTGGCCCTTGAGCTCCCCCTCCTGGAAACGGTGGTGGAGGAGCTTAGGCAATGCGGGATGGTCGGAAAGGGCTGCCAGGCAGTCCACCAGGTCCCCCACCGCCGGTAGGCCAAAGGCGGCTCTAAGCCGGCCCGTGGAGCCTCCGTCGTCGGTCACCGCCACGATGGCGGTGGTGTTGGCCGTGTGCTCCTTTAGGCCCCTAAGCACCCGGGAAAGCCCGGTGCCGCCGCCAAAGGCCACCACCTTGGGCCCTTGCTCCAGCCTTCTTCGCACATAGACCCGCTCTGGCACCTCCTCGGGCTCGGTGAAGGCGGAGAGCATGCTGCGGTTCATGCTCCTTATCCCCCCCACCAGGAGGAGGAGGCCCAGGAGGATCAAGACCCAGGCCCCAGGTTCCGGGGGTGGGGGAGGGAGGAAGCGGGCGAGGCCGTAGGCGGTAAGAAGGACCCCGAGGCCCGCCAAGGCTGCGTAGCGCTTCACCCGCATCCCCGGGTAAAGCCAGCGAAGGGGGGGAAAGCGCCGGGCGAGCCCTTTAGCCCCCCGGGAGAATCCCAGGGGCTTACTCCTCCTTGTCCACATCCCGGTGGTTCACCTCCACCCGGAAGCGGCTTGCGAGCTCTTCGGCCAGCCGTTCCGCCACCGCCACGCTCCGGTGCCTTCCCCCGGTGCACCCCACGGCCACGGTGTAAAAGGCCCTTCCCTCCGCCTTGGCTCCTTCCGCCGCCAGCCCCACCACCGCCAGAAGGGCCCGGTAGTAGGGTTCGTGCTCCTCCCGGAACACGTAGGCCTGGACCTCGGGGGCCAGCCCCGTTTTGGGCTTCAGGGCAGGGTCGTAATGGGGGTTGGGCAGGGGGCGCACGTCCAGGACCAGATCCGCCTCCTGGGGCGGACCCCACTTGAAGCCGAAGGAGATGAGGCGCAAAAGGAAGCCCGCCTCCTCCCCCAGAAAGCGCACCAAGGCTTCCTTAAGGGCCCTGGGGGAAAGCTCCGAGGTGTCCAGGACCAGGTGGGCCCGGGCCCTTAAGGGGCCCAGGATGCGGCGCTCCTCCCCGATCTCCCGCATGAGGTTGCCTGCCCCTAAGGGGTGGACCCTCCGGGTCAGGTTGTAGCGGCGGAGGAGCACCTCGGGGCGGGCCTCGAGGTAGACCACCGTGGGCTTGAGCCCGTCCAAGGCCGTTTCCAAATCCCCAAAGAAGGCCAGGGCCCGGGCGTCCAGCACCACCCCCGCCCGCTCCACCCCCTTCCCGCCCAGCTCCTGCAAAAGGGCGGGCCACAGGCCTGGGGGAAGGTTATCCACCATGAAGTAGCCCAGGTCCTCCAAAAAGCCCTTGGCCGTGGTCTTGCCCGCCCCGGATAGCCCCGAAAGCACCAGAAACCGCATCCCCTTGACTATACCCGCCTCCTCAGCCAGAGGTTGAAGAGGGAGAGCAGGAAAAGCCCGGGAAGCCCTACCACTCCGGTGAGGAGGTCGTGGGTGCGCTCCACCAAGAGGAGGGATAGGCCCGCGATGGCGTTTAAGGTGCCGTGGAGGAGGGCTGCGGCCAATACCGAGCCTCCCTTTTCCCGCACCCAAAGGAGGACGGGGGTTAAGGCCAGGGTGAAGAGGATCATCATGGGAACCCCGAGAAGGGGCTCCCTGGGGTAGTTGTGGCCGGCCAGGATGAGGGGGGCGTGCCATAGGCCCCACCAGAAGCCGATCTCCAGGCTGGCGGGCCAGAAACCCCTTTCCCGGAGCCTTTCCCAAAGGTATCCCCGCCACATGAGCTCCTCCCCCAAGGCGGCCAGGAGGTTCACCGTGGCCCCCGCCACCAGGGCGGAGAGGATCAAGGCCAGGGGCAGGAGCCTCCAGAAGGCTTCGGGGATCCCTGGGGCGGCTTCCGGGGGGATGGTGGACCGGAGGGCATCCAAGCCCTGCCAGGCGCCAAAGGGAAGGCTCAAGGGGATGGAAAGGAGGGTGAGGGCCACGGGAAAGAGCCAGGCGAAAAGCCAGTAGGGGTTGGGCCTTAAGGCCAG
>NZ_CALLUR010000171.1:0-15230 GCF_938010445.1 uncultured Thermus sp. | reverse complement strand
CTATGGCCTGCAAACCGAGGCCGGAACGGGGGGGCTTGGGGGAATGGCCTTTGCCGAAGGGGGCGCCGGCCCCTTGGCCCTGGCGGTGCGGCTCGGCTACCGCCCGAAGGGGCTTTTCCCCCTGTTCCCCGAGGAGGGGGTGTTTGGCCGGCTCTCCTTGCGCTACCGGCTGGTGCCCAAGGAGGTGGTGGGGTTTCTTTGGGAAGGGGGCGGGAACTCCCGGGCCGAGGTGAGCTACGCCCTGAGGGAGGGGGCCACCTACACCTTGGGGGCGGGTGTTTCCGGCCTTCCCTACCTCCTTTTGGGCTGGAAGGGGGAAGTAGGGGAGGGGATGGAGGTCCTGGACCTCTCCTTGCGCCTGGGGGGGCTAAACCGCCTGGAGGCCGGGCTTTACTTAGGGGAGGCTAGCCTTTTCCTCACCCTTTCCTATCCCTGGGCGGGTAGCCTCGGGGTGTGGCTTGGGGACCTGGGCTGGGAGGCAGGGTACAAGGAAGCCCCTTACGCCTGGGTCCGGTATGCCTGGAGGTGGCCATGAAGGCGATGTCCTGGGGAATCCTGTTGGTGTTGGCGACGGCCTTGGCCCAGTCCGTGGGCGAGATCCTGGACCGGGTGGAGAAGAACCTGCAAGACCCCTGGCAGGCGGTGGTGCAGGGCGAGATCCAGGGGCCTGCGGGCCGGGAGGAGCTCCGGGCCCGGGTCCTGGCCATCCCCAAGGAGAACCTTTTCCGCATAGAGTTTCAAAAGCCTGGCTCCTTGGAGGGTAACTTCACCGTGATCACGGAAAAAGAGGTCTGGAACTACCTCTACCTCACCAACCAGCTGGTCATCAGTCCCAAGGAGAAGGCCCAGGTGCAGGGCTTGGGGTTTAGCCCTCAAGGCCTTGGGGACCTCAAGGCCCTTTCCCAGCGGGTGAGCCTGCGCCTTGTGGGGGAGGAGCGCTTGCCGGAGGGCATGGCCTGGAAACTTGTGGGCCAGGCCCAGGAGGGCCAGGGCTTCGCTAGCCTGGAGCTTTACATCCTGAAGGCGGATCCCAGGCCCGTGCGCTTCCTCTTCCGGGATGAGGCGGGGAAGGTTCTGGCCGACCTTAGGGTGGTGGAGTTCAAGCGGACCCCTTTGCGCCCCCAGGACCTCAAGCGTTACCCCAAGGACGCCCAGGTGCTGCGCCGCTAGGGTTCGGCGTAGAGGGGGGTAGAGAGGTACTTCCAGCCCCCATCGGGGCTGATGCAGGCTACCCTTTTGCCAGGGCCTAGCTCCCGGGCCACCTCCAGGGCCGCCCAGAGGATGCCCCCGGAGCTCATCCCCAGGAAAAGCCCCTCCTCCTTGGCCAGGCGCCGGGCCAGGGGGAAGGCATCCTCCTCCCAGACCTGGATGACCCCATCCAGAAGGGAAAGGTCCAGGTTTTCCGGGATGAAGCCCGGGCCCATGCCCTGGAACTGGTGTTGCCCCATCTTGCCCCCGGAGAGGACGTTGGAGCGGGCGGGCTCCACGGCGATCACCTTCACCCCGGGGAGCCTTTCCTTCAAGTACCGCCCCACCCCGGTGATGGTCCCCCCGGTGCCCGATCCGTAGACGAAGGCGTCTATGCGTCCCTCCAAGGCGGCAAAAAGCTCGGGCCCTGTGGTCTCGTAGTGGGCGCGCACGTTGGCGGGGTTGGCGAACTGGTCGGGCATGAAGGCCCCAAGCTCCTCCTTAAGGCGCAAGGCCTCCTCCCGGGCGGCCAGCATCCTGCGGCTGGGGTCGGTGAGGACCAGCTCCGCTCCCAAGGCCTTGAGGACCCGCTTCCTTTCCTCGGACATCTGGGCGGGCATGGTGAGGATCAGGCGGTAGCCGCGGCTGGCGGCGATCATGGCCAGGCCGATCCCCGTGTTCCCGCTGGTGGGCTCCACGATGGCCTGGCCCGAGCCGGGGCGGAGGAGGCCCTTTTCCTCGGCATCCCGGATCATGTACCAGGCGGGGCGGTCCTTGATGGACCCTCCGGGGTTAAGGCCTTCCAGCTTCACCCAGACTTCGGCCATTTCCGGCTCCACCACCTTGAAAAGGCGCACCGTGGGAGTTTTGCCGATGATGGCTTCCACCCGCATACCCCCACTATAGCCTTTAGCAAGGAGGGGAAAGGCCCCTTGGGTACAGGAAAAGGGCCAGGCATCTTTCCTGGGGGAAAGAGGTCTGCTAGGCTAGAAGGAGCAAGCTCGGCTTGCGGAAGGGTGACCATGAAGGTTGAACAGGACAAGGTAGTGACCATCCGTTACACCCTCCAGGTGGAGGGGGAGGTGCTGGACCAGGGGGAACTTTCCTATCTGCACGGGCACGGCAACCTGATCCGGGGCCTCGAGGAGGAACTGGAAGGCCGCATGGAAGGGGAGAGCTTCCAGGCCCACGTGCCCGCAGAAAAGGCCTATGGCCCCCGCGACCCTGAGGGGGTGCAGGTGGTGCCCCTCTCCGCCTTCCCCGAGGATGCGGAGGTGGTGCCTGGGGCCCAGTTCTACGCCCAGGACATGGAGGGGAACCCCATGCCCCTTACCGTGGTGGAGGTCCAGGGGGAGGAGGTCACCATTGACTTCAACCACCCCTTGGCGGGGAAGGACCTGGACTTTGAGGTGGAGGTGGTGAAGGTACGCGAGGCCACCCCGGAGGAGATCCTCCACGGCCACGTGCACGAGGGCGGGCATCACCACTAAGCCTCGAGGGGTTTTCCAAGCCCCAAGGCCCCTTGCGGTTTTGGGGCTTGACTTTTTGACCTGGCCGTGGGATAGTAAGGGGTCTCTGGAAAACTAGATGGGTTTGAGGGATGAAGGAGAAGCATGAAGAAGGGTACGGTTAAGTGGTTCAACGCGGAAAAGGGTTACGGGTTCATCCAACAGGAAGAGGGTCCGGATGTGTTTGTGCACTTTACGGCCATTGAGGCTGAGGGTTTCCGCAGCCTGAACGAAGGGGACCGGGTGGAGTTTGAGGTGGAGCCCGGCCGGGGCGGCAAGGGCCCCCAGGCCAAGAAGGTCCGCCGCCTCTAGAAGATCCCTCCGTCCAGAAGGCCCCTTCGGGGGCCTTTTTGTTTTAGGCTTGGGGTATGCGCATCCTGGTTTCCAACGACGACGGCATCTTCTCTCCCGGAATCAAGGCCTTGGGCCTGGCCATGCGGGAGTTGGGCCAGGTGTATGTGGTGGCCCCCGATGTGGAGCAGTCCGCGGTGGGCCATGGCATCACCGTAAGGCGCCCTTTGCGCTTCAAACACACCGCCAGCGCCGGTTTCGGGGAGATCCCCGCCTACCGGGTGGACGGCACCCCCGCCGACTGCGTGGTACTGGGGGTGCACCTTCTGGGCCGGCCGGACCTTTTGGTCTCCGGCATCAACATCGGGGTGAACCTGGGCTTGGACCTCACCCATTCGGGCACGGTGGCCGCTGCCTTGGAGGGTACGTCCTTGGGCATTCCCTCCATCGCCTTCAGCCTGGATACCTCGGGGGAGGAGTTGAACTTTTCCTTGGCGGCGGAATGGGCGGTAAAGATCGCCCGCCTGGTGCTACAAAAGGGGCTTCCTAAGGGAGTTCTTCTCAACGTGAACTTTCCCGCGGGGGTGCCCAAGGGCCTCATGGTCACCCGGCTTTCCACCCACCACTGGGAGGACACGGTGGTGGAACGTCTGGACCCCGAGGGGAAGCCCTATTACTGGATCGCCGGCACCCCGGTGGGGGAGGAGGAGGAGGGCACGGATCTCCATGCGGTGCGGCGGGGGTACATCTCCATCACCCCGGTGAGCCTGGACTTCACCGCCTTGGACCTTCTGGAGGAGGTGGGGCGCTGGGTGGAGGAGCTATGACCACGGGCGCCCCCTCCCTTAGCCCCAGGGCCTCCTGGGCGCTTCCTCCGTTGATGCCCATCTCCAAAAGCCCGGCGCTTCCCAGGTAGGCCACGGCCTCGCCTTTTTCCACGTCGGCAAAGGTCTTGCGGATGGGGATCCTCTTCCCCGCCACCTCCACAAACCCCCCTAGGGGGGCCCTGAGAAGGGTGGTGATGGCGTTGCCAAAGCGGTCAAAGGTGAGGACCTCCCCTTGGGGTCCTGGGGTAAGGGAGAGGGGGAGGCGCACCAGGTCCCGTACGGGCACCTCCGGTCCGAGCCCCTCCGGAGCCAGCCCCAGGGCCAGGTGGGCCGCGGCAGGGGCGAAGAGGTCGCGGCCGTGGAAGGTGTGGCCCCCCGGGGCCCAGCCTGGCAGGGGGAGGATGCCCTTGGGGCTTGGGGGGGAGGTGCGGGCGATCTCATGGGCTCGGATGGGTGGGTCCAGGAGCCAGGCCAGGGTGAAAAGGCCGTTGTCAGGCCCCACGTAAAGGCGCCTTCCCAAAGCGGCGATGGCCCGCCTCCTTGTGCCCACCCCGGGGTCCACCACCGCCAGGATCACCCCGCCCTCGGGCAGATAGGGCACAGCCTCAAAGAGGGCATAGGCCGCCCGGCGCAGGTCCTGAGGAGGAAGGGCGTGGGCCAGGTCCAGGACGGGCACCCCGGGGGCCTTTTCCCAGAGAACCGCCTTCACCACCCCCACGTAGGGGTCCTCGAGGCCAAAGTCGGAGAGGAAGAAGATGGGACGCATACCCTTGAGGGATTCCCCACCCGACCAAGCCGGGGTGGCCTTAAAAGGCCCGAAGCCAAGGGGCGGGGAAGAGGGCCAGGATCACCCCCGCCACCACCCAGCCCAGGGCTAGCCCCAAGGTGCCCTCCGCCCGCTCCTTAGCCCAAAGGAGCCCAGCCCCCAGGAGGATAAGGAGGAAGGTGGGCCCGGGCACGGCCAGGGCGAAGAGAAGGGCTGCCAGGTAGGGGTGGAGGTCCTTGTACCGCTCCTTGAGGACCAGGGGAACGAGGCCTCGGAAAAAGGGCTCCATGAGGGCCAGGCCCAGGAAGGCCAGGAGGTTTAGGGGCAGGGTGCCCAGCTCCAGGGCTTCCCGGATCCAGCCATAGAGGAAGAGGAGAAGGACCAAGGCCGGCCCCACCCAGAACCCTTCAATCCAGGTGGACCAGGAACCGAGCAGGTTAGGGAGGCGCTGGCGGAACCCCTTTACCAGCAAAAGGCTCGCGAAGAGGAGAAGGCCATAGATGAGGTAAAGGTTGGGGAGGAGGAGGTCCTTCTGGTAGGGGGTGAAAAGGGCTAGGGCGTTGGCGAACAGGGCCTTTCCCAGCAAGGCGGCCAACAAAAGGGAGAGGAGGAGGCTACCCAGGAGGGTGAGGTAAAGGCTTCCCGGCCCCGGCAAGGGGTCCTCCACCACCTCGAGGGTGCGCAGGGGTTCAATGCGGCTTTCTCCCAGGAGGACGAGGAGCAAAAAGAGCAAGAAGACGAGAAGCCACGGCCAGGCCTTGGCCAGGAAGCGGGCGGGGAGGTTTTCCAGGGTGGCCAGCTGCCTTAAGGCGGCCTGCCCTTGGGAAAGCTGGCCCTGCCCCAGGTAAGCCAGGACCAGGAGGGAAAGGGCCTCGCTTTGCATCCGGGGCTGGGCGGAAAGCTCAGGGAGAAGCCCCTCCAAAAGGGGGATGGCCTCCTGGGGTTTGCCCGAAAGAAAGAGGAGGCGTCCCCTTTCCAGCCTTTCCCCCAGGGTAGGGCCCAGGACCTTTAGACCCTCCTGGGGATGCCCCAGGGCTAGGTAGAGCTGGGCCAGGAATAGCCGGGCTTCGGGGGTGGGGGGTAGGTTCTGGGCAAGCCCCAAGGCCTCCTCGTACCGGCGAAGGGCCTTGAGGGCCTGGGCCTTTAGCAGGTTGGCCTCGGGTCCTGGAGGCAGGGAAAGCTTGAGGACCTCCGCGGCCTGGCCCTTTTGCAGGAGGATCCGGGCGCGAAGGAGCTGGGCCTCCGGTTCGTCGCCCAGTTGCCCCAGGTAGCTTTCCGCCTGCCCAAGGTCCCCCCTTTCCAGATGGATGCGGGTAAGGAGAAGAAGGCTAGGCCGGTGTTCGGGGTCGCTTTTAAGGGCCAGTTCGCAGGTGGCCTGGGCGCTTTCCAGGGCTCCTTGTTGGAAAAGCCGCTGGCAACGGGTGAAATAATCCTCGGCTCCCTGGGCCCATGCGGGGAGGCCCAGGAGCAACAATCCCAGGATAAGCCTCATGCCTTCCAGTTTACGCCGGGCAGGCTTTAGACCCGGTATAATCCCAGCGGGTGAGACCCGTGAAACACTGGATACCCTTTCTTTTGGTGGCGGCCCTTGCCTTGGGCCTGGCCCAGGCCCCGCAGGTGGCGGCCTTGCTGGATGCGGGGCGGTTTCAGGAGGCCTATGAGCTGGGCTTGAAGCTGGGTACCCCCGAGGCCCTGGCCTTAGCCGCCAAAGGAGCCAGCTTCTACGCCCTTTACCAGGCCAAGCCCGAGGAGAAGCGGGCCTGGTTTGAGAAGGCGGAGAAGGCCGCCTCCCAAGCCATCGCTAAGGCTCCCGATTTTCCCGAGGGTTACTTTGAGCGGGCCCGGGCCTTGGGGCGGCTTTCCCAGTTCAAGGGGATCCTCGAGGCCCTGGCGGAGGGCCTAGCCCCTAGGATCAAAGGCGATCTGGAAAAAACCCTGAAGCTCAAACCCGACCACGCCGGGGCCATGGTGGCCTTGGCCCTATGGCACTTTGAGCTGGTGCAAAAGGGCTGGCTGGTGGCCGCCACCCAGGGGGCGGAGGGCTCGAGGGTGGAGCCCCTGATGCAAAAGGCCATAGAGCTGGAGCCCGATGGGATCATCCACCGGGTGGAGTACGCCAGGGTCCTTGCGGCCTGGGGCAAGAAGGAGGGGGCGAGAAAACAGCTGGAAACCGCCCTCTCCCTTCCCGCCAAAACCGCCGCCGACCGCTACGATCAGGAGAGGGCCCGGCAGGAGCTGGCCAAGCTGAAGTAGCCTTAGGGGGTTCAAGGGGCCGGGCACGCCCGGCCCCTTTTTACTTGGGAGTGGCAGCCCTAAGACCAAGCCGCCTCCCAAAGAGGCGCAAAAACACGGTGGCCAGGGCCCCGGCGAAAAGGGCTCCTTCCGGATGGGTGCCGTGGAGGGCGTAGACCACAAGCGCTTCCACCAAGGCTGCGAAGGCCTAGAGGTCCCCTGCCCGGTAGAGGATGCCCGGCACCTCTTCCGGAAAGCTCGTCCCGTAGCCCGCCTCCTCCCACCCCTGAGAGGGTGCCCGCCAGGGCCACCCCCAAGGGGCCAAGCCCAGGGTATCCAGGTGGTAGATGAGCCGTTCCCGGGCCTGTACCCTGGGGTGGAAGCGGAAGACGAGAAGCCCCGTGGGGATCACGCTCCACAAGAGGGGCTCGTTGAGCAGGGCCCTTGGGGGGAGGGTGCCCACCAGGACATGGCGGAGGGACCCGCCCTCCACCGCGGTTACCGTGGCCGGGATCAGGGGCTCAACCATCCAAAAGCGCCATGGCTCGAGCCTGCACGTGGGCTACGGCCAGGCCCTCCGAGGTCTTAAAGGTGAGGCCGATCCGGTCCAGGGGCAGGCCCAGGAGCCGGGAAAGGTTTTCCTGGAGGCCCTGCCGGTAGGGGGAAAGCTTGGGCTGGTCCAGGATGATGGCCAGGCTTACCTGGATCAGCTTTCCCCCCCTTTCCTCAACAAGGCGGAGGGCCTCCTTTAGAAAGACCTCGCTGCTGGCGCCTCGCCAAGCGGGGTCGGTGTCGGGAAAGAGGAGGCCGATATCCCCGAGGCCATAGGCGGAAAGCAGGGCGTCGGTGAGGGCGTGTAAGGGAGCATCCCCATCGGAATGGGCTAGGGCCCCGTGGGGGCTTGGGATCAAGAGGCCGCAGAGGTAGAGGGGCTTGCCCTCCACAAGGCGGTGGCTATCCTCCCCGTAGCCTAGGCGCATGGCTATACTTTAGGGCATGCCGAGCTTTGCGGAAGCCCTAGCCCTCATGGAGGCCTGGACGGAAAGCGAGTCCCTAAGGCGGCACATGCGGGCGGTGGAGGTAGCCATGCGGGCCTACGCCCGCCGCTTTGGGGAGGACGAGGAGGTTTGGGCCATGGCCGGAGTCCTCCACGACATGGACTACGAGAAATACCCTGAGGAGCACCCCTACCGGGGGGTGGAGGAGCTGAGGCGCCTGGGTTACCCCGAGGAGGTCTTGGAGGCCATCCTGGGCCACGCCTCCTATACGGGCGTACCCCGGAGGACCCTCATGGCCAAGGCCCTCTTCGCCGTGGACGAGCTCACCGGCCTCATCACCGCCGCGGTTTATGTGCGGCCAGACCGCTCCATCCTGGGCCTCGAGCTTCCAAGCCTCAAGAAGAAGTTCAAGGACAAGGCCTTCGCCAAGGGGGTGAACCGGGAAGAAATCGTCACGGGTGCGGAAGACCTCGGATTCACCCTGGACGAGCACATGGCCTTCGTTCTTAAGGCCATGAAGGAGGAGGCCGAGCTTTTGGGCCTCAAGTAGTTGTCTTCCCGACCCCTATTCCGCTAGGGTGAAGGCGTGGAGCTACCCGACCTAAGCCCCTACCTGGGCCAGATGACCTTTGGCGGTTTGGCCGGGTATGCGGTGGGCTATGCCCTGAAGAAGGTGGGCCGGTTCCTGGCCATCGCCTTGGGCCTCCTTTTCATCGCCCTCCAGCTCCTGGCCCAGGCGGGTTACATCCAGGTGGACTGGACCCGTATCCAAAGGGATGTGGAGCCCCTTCTGCAGCAACCCGGCCTGCAAAGCCTCTGGGATAGGCTTCTAAAAACCCTTACCTATAACCTCCCCTTTGGGGCCAGCTTCGTGGGCGGGCTGCTCCTGGGCCTGAGGGCGGGATAGATCTAGAGCCAGGTGAGGTCCAGCTGGGCCTGGAGGTGGCCTACCTGTAGCCCGCGGTAGTTCCTTAGCTCCGGCTGGTCCCAGGGGGTGGGGCCTGGGTCCAGGCCCAGGAGGCGCACCAGGGCCACCACCGCCACCTCCCGGGCTTGGGCCGAGCCATCCTCCACCTTCAAGGCCACGCCCAAGGGCCCACGGGGGCTTTGCAGAAGGGCTAGGCCGTAGTAGCCATCGGCTCCCCGCTTGGCCACCACCGGCAGGCGCTCCATGAGGAGGGTGTCCACGCTTCCCGGTCCTGCCACCAGCTCCGGGTAGCGGCGCATGGCGGCCCGGACCTGGCGCAAGGGCTCCCGGTAAGTTTCCGTGGCCACCTCCGGCTGGGCCAGAAGGAAAAAGGCCCGGGCGGCCCGGGAAAGGGGCAGGGCAAAGGTGGGCACGCTACAGCCGTCTGTGGCCAAACGGGGCTCGGCCCCGGAAAGCTCCCTCAGGGTTCTTTGGTTTAGGACCTGGACCGGGTGGGCGGGGTTCTCGTAGCCCACGGGGCTTGCCCCTAGGGCTAAGCTGGCGGCCAGCATGCCTGCATGTTTCCCCGAGCAGTTGTGGTGGAGGGGGGTGGGGCGCTGCCCGGCCACCTCCAGGGCCTTCCGGGCCTCCTTGGAAAAGGGAGGGTGCACCCCGCACACCAGGGCCTCCGGGCCCAGGCCCAGCTTGGCCAGGAACCTCGAGGCCACCTCCACATGCCGGGGGGTGCCATCGTGGCTGGCGGTGGCCAAGGCCACCTCCTCCTCCGTAAGGCGGAACCGCTCCACCGCCCCCGTGAGGTAAAGGGCCAGGGCCTGGAAGGGTTTGGCCGAGGAGCGCATATAGCTCCATAAGCCGGGGTTTCCCGCATAGGCCAAAAGGCCTTCCTGGCCGTAGACGGCCAAGGAGATGCGGTGCCGGTTTTCCACCTCTTGGCCGCGGTAGACGTAGACCCAAGCGTTCACGCCCCAAGTCTACGCCGGGCCTCTCGCCAAAGGGGCCTCCAGTCTAGGCCTAGGAACGGGGAGGGGAGGCCGAGAAGCTTCCCCTCGGCCTTCTTTAGGTTTCGCATGCCCCCTCGGCCCAGCTTCCCCTGGTGTAGGGCCGCGGCCAGCAGGATAAGCCCTTGGAGAAAGCGCTTTTCCTCCCCTTGGGCCTCTCGCCAGGCCCCTTCCAAAACCTCGTGGGCCTCAAAATAGCGCCCCGCCTCCCAAAGGCTGCGCACCGCTTCCCACAAAGGGGTGGCTTCCCTGGCCACGGGGCTTTAGCCCCCTCCCCGGGCGGCGGCCAGGTGGATCCTTTGGAACCAGGCCTCGGCCTCTTCCCCTTCCACCTCCACCCGAAGCTGGCTGATGGAGAGGCTTCCCACCCTGAGGGGCTCCTCTTCCTGGAAGCGCACCGTGGCCCCAGGAAGGGCATAGACCCCTTCTTCCATCTTTTTCCCGCCCCATTCCAGCAGGTACCTCTCCAAAAGCCAGGGGGGCAGGGCCCCAAAGCGCTGGACAAACCCTCCCCCCGCCACCGGGGGGAAGAGGTCCAAGGTGGCCTCCTCGGCCAAGGGGGTGGTGAGCCCTTGCAGGTAGCGCACATCCCGCCCTTCCAGGAAGAGGGAAACCCCCTCGGAAAGCCCTTCCCCCTCAAAGAGCTCCGCCCTTAGGGCCGGGTAAGCCCGCACCAGGGCTTCCAGGACCTCCCCCACGGTTTTGCCCTCCACCCGGACCTGGGTTTGGCCCGTGAGATCGCGGAAGGTGGCGTAGAGGTTTACCTTGGGCATACCGTGATTCTATGGGAAACCCTGGCCTTGGGGGCCAGGGTTGTGGACGCTAGGGCCCACAAGGCCTAGTCGGCGGCGGAGGGGAGGATGCCCAGGGCCTGGAGCTTGGCGGGGGGCACCACGCCCTTCTCCCAGCCCCTTTCCCGGTAGTACTCCTCCAGCATCTGTTCCAGCTCGGTGAGCTGGCCCTTGGAGCCGGCGCAGTCGGAGGGTTCCTTCAGGAAGCGCTCGGGCAGGTAGTCGGAGCCTTCCCCATGGCCTGCCAGGTTGTTGTAGTAGCGCTCCAGGTTGTAGATGCGCTCCCCGATGAGGAGGATCTCCTCGGGGGTCACGGGCCGGCCCCAGTAAGCGGCAAGCTGTTTGGCGTACTCCTCGAGGCCCTCGGCGAACTGGCTGAACTTGCAGAGGTCCAGGGAGTCGGTGAAGGCGGAAAGGTCTTGGAATAGCTTGGTGAGCTTGCCCTTGCCCTCCCAGGCCAGAGGATCGGTCTTGTAGGGCACGCCCAGGATCTCCGAGGCCGGGGTGTAGGCCCTAAGGTGGCAGGCCCCCCGGTTGGAGGTGGCGTAGGCGATGCCCATGCCCTTGAGGCCCCGGGGATCATAGGCGGGGATGGACTGGCCCTTGACCTCGAGGGAAAGCTCCGGATGGCCGATGGCCTTGGCAAAGCGCGCCGGACCCTCCGCCAGGCTGTCCCCCACCCCCCGGCGGTGGGCGATGGCCTCGAGGATGCGGATCTCCCCCTCCTTGTCGCCAAAGCGAATCCCGTCGGGGCCCTGGTAGTAACCCTTCTCCGTGGCCTCCATGAGGACGGCGATGGCGTTTCCGGTCTCTATGGTGTCCATGCCGTAGGCGTTGCAGAGGTAGATGGCGTAGCCCGTCCAGTCGGTGTCCGTGCTCCCCACATGGGCGCCTAGGGCCCAGGCGGATTCGTACTCGTAGGATTCAAAACGGATGGCCTTGCCGTTGAGGTGCACCTCCACCATCTTCTTGCAGGCCACGGGGCAGGCGTGGCAGGTGTTGTCCTTGATGAGGCGGTGTTCGCGGACGTACTCCCCGGAGATGGTCTCCACCCCTTCAATGCAGGTGTGCTGGCCGTTGAAGGTGGGGAGGGCCCCCATGACGTTGCAGATGTTCATGAGCACGTTGGTGCCATAGAGGGAGAGACCCCCCTTCTTGGGAGCGGTCACGTTCTTAGGGTCGTTGATGGTGGCCGAGGCCTGCTGGTCCGCCTCCCGCCAGAGCTCGGGGTCCTTGGGCTGGGGCATCTTCTCCTGCTTGCCCACCACCACAATGGCCTTGAGCTTCTTACTTCCGGCCACCGCCCCGGTGCCGCCCCGGCCTGCGGCCCGCTCGTCGTTGTTGATCCAGTTGGCGAAGCGCACCAGGTTTTCCCCCGCGGGGCCGATGGCCATCACGTCGGCGTCCTCCCCGTGCCGTTCCCTTAGGATGCGGTGGGTCTCGTGGGTGGTCTTGCCCCAGAGGTCGGAGGCGTCGTGGAGGGTGACCTCCCCGTCCTTGACCAGGAGGTAGACGGGTTTTTCCGAGGCCCCCTTGATGAGGAGCCCGTCAAACCCCGCCCATTTCAGCTTGGCTGCGGTCCAGCCCCCCATGTGGCTGTCGGTGACGGTGCCCGTGAGGGGGCTTTTGGTGACCACGGCCAGCCGCCCCGACATCTTGGCCCGGGTGCCGCTCAGGGGGCCATTCATGATGCAAAGGAGGTTATCGGGACCCAAAGGATCCACCTTTGGGCCGTTTTCAAACACGTACTTGACCCCCAGGCCCCGGCCCCCCACGTACATCTCCAGGTCCTTGGGGTCGGGGGCAAAGTACTCCACCTGGCCGCTGGAGAGGTTGATACGGGCAAGCCTATGCGCATATCCGCCAAGCATGTGCCACCTCCTTCCTGGGCTTTAGGAAAGCACGCCCATAGCCAGGGGAATCCACGATACTGCCCAGGTTCTCGGGGATTATACCACGGGGCCCCAGGGGGATTGTAAAGGGGATGACAGGCATAATGGAGCCATGCTGGCCCTAGCTGGGGAGGTGCTGGTGGACCTGGTTTTGGAAGGCCAGGACCCCTTGCGCTTCTCTGGGGTTTTAGGGGGCTCGGTGCTGAACACCGCCACCACCCTAGCCCGCCTCGGCTTTCCCGTGCGCTTCCTCTCGGAGGTGGGGGAGGACTGGGTTTCCGCCTGGGGCGAGGAGGAGATGCGAAGGCGGGGTCTAGGGTTAAGGCTTTTCCGCCATCCGGCTCCCATGCCCTTGGCCCTGGTGCGGCTGGATAGGGAGGGGAACGCCAGCTATAGCTTTCACCGCCCCTTCCGGGAGCCCTACCATCCCGAGCCAGGGAGCCTAAAGGGGGCCAAGGCCTTTCATTTCGGCTCCCTCTTCGCCCTCGAGGACCGCACGGAGGAGGGCTTGGGGCTTCTTCTGGAGGAGGCGGAGGGGGAAGGGGCCCTCCTCTCCTATGACCCCAACCTCCGCCATCCCCCTACCCCCAAGGAGCGAAAGCGGATGGAAGCCTACCTGGCCCGGGTGGACCTGCTGAAGCTTTCCCTGGAGGACGCAAAGCTGCTTTTCCCTCAGGACCCCGTGGGAGCGGTGAAGGCCCTGGATCCACCCTTAAGGGTCCTCACCCTGGGGGAGGAGGGGGCGATGGCCTTCTTGGGGGAGGAGGAGGTGCGCCTTCCTGGGGAGCGGGTGGCGGTGGAGGATACCGTGGGGGCGGGGGATAGCTTTACCGCGGGGCTTCTTGCCCTTCTCCTCCAGAAGGGGTACGGGAAGGGAAGCCTCCCCCGCCTCTCCCGGGAGGAGCTCAGGGCCATCCTGGAGGGCTCCATCGCCCTTTCCGCCCTGGCCTGCACCGTGCGGGGGGCCTACCTGCCGGAAGAGGGGCTTAGGGCCTGGAAGAAACGCTATTCAGGGGAGTAGGAGGACCTTGCCCGTGGTCTTTCGCCCCTCCAGGGCCTCGTGGGCTTCCCGGGCCTTTTCCAGGGGGAACTCAGCCCCGATCCGCACCCGTAGCCACCCTTCCCGCAGGGCCTGGAACACCTCCCCCGCCCGCAAGAGGAGCTCCTTGCGGGTGGCGGTGTAGTGGTGGAGGGTGGGGCGGGTGAGGTAGAGGCTTCCCTTCCGGTTCAGCACCTGGGGGTCCATGGGGGGCACGGGCCCCGAGGATTGGCCGAAGAGGACCAGATAGCCCCGGGGCCTCAGGGCCTCGAGGCTCCCGGCAAAGGTACTTTGCCCCACCCCGTCGTAGACCACATCTACCCCTCCTCCGGATAGGGCCTTCACCGCCTGGGCGAAGTCCTCGTAGGGGAGAGCATAGTCGGCCCCTGCTTGCAGGCAGAGGGCCCGCTTCTCCTCCGTGCTGGCGGTGGCGTAGACCGTGGCTCCCAAGTGCTTGGCCCACTGGATGAGAAGGAGCCCCACCCCTCCGGCTCCTGCGTGCACCAGCACCTGGTCCCCTGCCTGCACGGGGTAGGTGCTTCGGAGGAGGTAGTGGGCGGTCATCCCCTGAAGCAGGCTGGCCGCCGCCAGCTTGGGGTCAAGCCCCTCGGGCACGGGCACCAGCCTTTCCGCCGGCACCACCTGGTACTGGGCATAGGCGCCTTGCACGTTGGCGAAGGCCACCCTATCCCCGGGGCGCACCCCCACCACCCCTTCCCCTACCTCCTCCACCACCCCGGCCCCCTCCTCCCCCAAGGTGAAGGGAAGGGGCATGGGGTAGAGGCCTCGGCGCTTGTAGGTGTCAATGTAGTTGACCCCGATGGCGAGAAGCCTGACCAGAACCTCCCCCGGGCCCGGCTTGGGGATGGGGAGGTCCTCGAGGGTCAACACCTCTGGCCCGCCCACCTGGTGTACCCGTATGGCCTTCATGGCCTTCAGTCTAGCGCTAAGGTGAACCGGGCAGGGGACTGGCTTTCCCCGGAGGAGAAGGACCTGGAGATGGCCCGGGTGGCCTGAAAGGCGGGTGGGCACGAATGGGCTTGCTTGCCTGCCCAACGGGCCGCAGAGAAGGCGGTGAAAGCCCTTCGCCTCCGTAGGCTTAGGGCACGTGGTAACCCGGCTTGGCAAGGCGCTTCCCCTGGGGGTGCCCCAAGACCTGGTGGAGAAGGGCCGCTACCTGGATGGGCTCTATATCCCCACCCGCTACCCCGACGCCTTCCCTGAGGGGCCCTCTGCGTAGGGTTCCTTGCAAAGCTGCCGTATGCCGGTGAGGTCCTGGGCTTCTCCCGTACCGGGATGGCCTAGTCGGGAGGAAGTGGGAGCCCTCGCCTTGCCGAAACCCCAAGCCAGGAGGCGCGCTGGCCCTTTCGCCATCCCACCCTTTCCCTTCCCTAAAACCCCCTTTGATACTGGGGTGGGACCTCCGGGGCCACCCCTAGGGCCTTGGCGGCCCTTAGGGGGAAGTAGGGGTCTCTGAGGAGAACCCGGCCCAAAAGGACCAAGTCGGCGCTTCCCGCCTGCAGGAGGGTTTCCGCTTGCTCAGGGGTGGTGATGAGGCCCACGGCCCCCGTCTTGAGGCCCACCTCTTTGCGCACGGCATCGGCGAAGGGTACCTGGAAGCCCGGGGCCAGGGGGATCCGCACCTTGGGCACCACCCCGCCCGAGGAGCAGTCCAAGAGGTCCACCCCTATCCCCTTAAGCCTTTGGGCGAAGGCCAGGGTGTCCTGAAGGCCCCACCCCCCTTCCCCCCAGTCGGTGGCGGAGACCCGCAC
>NZ_CALLUR010000170.1:0-10953 GCF_938010445.1 uncultured Thermus sp. | reverse complement strand
TTGCGGAAGTAGTGGTAGACCGTGGACCAGTGGGGCAGGTCGTGGGGCATGGCCCGCCACTTGATGCCGTTTTCCAGGACGTAGAGTATGGCGTTGACAATCTCCCTTCTAGGCACTTTCGCCGGGCGGCCTCCTGGCTTGGGGGCGGGGATCAAGGGCTCCAGGATGGCCCACTCCGTATCCGAAAGGTCGCTGGGGTAAGATCTACGTGTAGCAGCCACCCTTCAAGTATAGCAGACTTTTACAACAGCTTCTTATAAGGGTTGACCCCAAGTACACGAGCCAAGACCGCCCTGTCTGCGGTCACCGGGAGAAGAGGCCCCTGTGGGTCAGGGAGTTCACGTGTCCTTCTTGTGGGGCTCTTCTCCATCGGGACGTGGCCGCGGCAGTGAACATCTTGGCCAGGGCTCGGACGGAGCCTGCGGGGATATGTGCTCTAACCTAGAACCGCGAAGCCCCGCTCTGAAGAGCGGGGAGTCGTCACTCGCCGCTTTCTGGGGTCGGGGGAAGGCTTTGTGCCCTAAGCCGTTCCCACGGGAAGTCGTCTAAAGGGTAAAAGCGGTCTGCCTGCTGGGCCAGGCGGTGGGAGGAAAGGGCGTGGAAGGTGGTGTTTTCCACCTGCTTGCCCATGTCCTGGACCACCCTGACCACCTCGGCGAAATCCCCGTCCCCAGAAACCAAAACCGCCACGTCGTAGGCGTCGGCGTAGGCCAGACGGAGGATGTCAATGGCGATCTGGATGTCCACCCCTTTTTCCACGAACCCCTCGGCCCGCCTCTCCAGGCGGCCCAGGCGCACGGCCACATAGGGCACCCGCTTCAGGTAGTTGAGAAAGCTCTGGTGGGCCTTGGCGGCGGGGTCTTCCGGGGGAAGGGGGGCGTTGTAATAGTAGGCGCGGAGGAGCTTGCGTCCGGCAGTCAGAAGCGTAATGAACTCCACAAAGTTTAGCCGATAATCCGTCCCCAGGTGTTGCACCAACCCCTTATACAGGTTGGAGCCGTCGATGAATATCGCTACCCTTTCCATAATACTCCCGCCCCTTGACGGGCTCCTTCAGTTTAGCCCAGGCGGGTGAGAAAGTTTATAGCCCACCGCTCCTACGGAGCAGTGGGGGAAGGGATACTCACTCCACGTAGCCCTTTTGGGCGGGGCCATCCTATCACGGTTTTCCCATGAGCGCAAGATGAGGTGTAAAAATACGCTTTAGGAGCGCATTTTTTCCGTTTCCGCGTACACGTCGCGGAAGACCCCAGGGATGGGAGCGTGGGGTTTGTGCACCCGGACCCGGACCGCCTCGAGGCGGGGGAAAGCCTTTAAGAGCTCCTCCGCCAGGTGGTCCGCCAGGGCCTCTATGAGGTAAAACCGCCGGTGGCGCACCGCCTCCTCCACCAGGGCGTAGACGGCGGCATAGTCTACGGTTTCCTCTAGCCGGTCCCCCTTGCCCTCAAAGGGTACCTTCAGCCAGAGGTCCACCACGAAACGGGCCCCCAAGCGACCTTCCTCGGGCTTTACCCCATGCCGGCCATAGAACTCCAGACCCAAAAGGGCGATCTCTCCCACGTCTACCCCCAAAGGGCATGCCAAACAGCCAGGGCCTCCCGGTGGGCGGCCACGTCGTGGACGCGAAGGATCCTGGCCCCCTTCATGGCGGCAAAGAGGTGGGCGGCCACAGAGCCAAAGACCCTTTTTGCGGGCTCCTCCACCCCCGTAAGCTCCCCGATGCTCCGCTTGCGGGAAAGCCCCACCAAAACGGGATGGCCCAGGGCCACGATTTCCTCCAGGTGTTGGAGGAGGGCGAGGTTGTGTTGCAAAAGTTTCCCGAAGCCAAAGCCTGGGTCCAGGACCACCTGGGGAACCCCGGCCCTTAGGGCCTTTTCCGCCTGGGCCTTCAGAAAGGCCTTTACCTCGGCCACCACATCCCCGTAGTGGGCATGGGCCATCATGGCCTTGGGATCGGGCACGGGCATGTGCATGACCACCGCGGCCACCCCATACTGGGCGCAAAGGGCCACCATGCGCTCATCCCGAAGGCCGGTCACGTCGTTGATGAGGTGCGCCCCCAGTTTCAGGGCCTCCGCCGCCACCTCGGGCTTGCGGGTGTCCACGCTCACCGGCACCCCCAGCTCCAGGACCGCTTCCAAAACCGGAAGAAGCCGCCTTTTTTCCTCTTCCAGGGGCACAGGCTCCGCCCCGGGCCGGGTGGACTCGGCCCCCAGGTCCAGGAGATCCGCTCCCTCCGCCACCAGGGTCTTGGCCCTTTCCAGGGCCCTTTCCGGGTCCAGGTAGAGGCCGCCATCGGAAAAGGAATCGGGGGTGAGGTTGAGGATGCCCATGACCCGGGGGCGGGAAAGGTCCAGGGTGCGGTCGCGAAGCCAAAGCACGCCAGGATTATATTGGGGCCAAGGGGTGAAGCATGCGCCTGTTGGCTGCGGTGGACCTGGGAGAGGGGTTGGAGGTGGTGGTGGACAGCGCCCGTTTTCTTCAGGAGGGGCTCGGCATCCCCGCGGAGCTGCTCCACGTGGTACCCACCCCTTACTTTGAGGCCCTTGCCCGTCGGCTTCCCCACCTAAGGCCCAGGTTGGAGGAAACCCTAGGCCTGGTGGAGGTGGAGGCGCAAAAGGCCTTGGCCGCCATGGGGCTTAGGGTTATGGTACTCCGGGGTTTTCCTGCCCAGGTGGTGGCGGGGGAGGCGTTGAAGAGCCGCTTGGTCGTCCTTGGGCAGCGGGGGACGGGGGCCCTCGAGGTCCTGGCCCGGGGAGGGCTTGCCCGCTACCTCTTGCACCGGGGGGAGGTGCCGGTGCTGCTTCTGCCCAAGGCCCTAACCCAGGTGCGACGCATTGCCGTGGGCCTGGACGAAAGCCCCGCAAGCCTCAGCGCCTTTAGGGTGGCCGAGGCCTGGGGGAAGGCCTTAGGGGCAGAGGTGTTTGCCCTGCACCTGGTGAGCGGGGAAGGGGGGTGTTGCTTCCCCACCTACCTGGACCCCAGGGGCCTGGCCCTGGCCCAGGTTTTGGAGAGGGCCAAGACCCACCTGGAGGCTCTCCTGCAGGCCTCCGGGGTGGTGGAGGTCAGCAAGGGGGAGGAGGAGCTGGACCTATTGCGGCTGGCCCAGGCCCGGGAGGCCGATCTTCTGGTGCTGGGTTCCAAGGCCAAGAGCACCTGGCGCCACCGGCTTGGGCGCATGGTGGAGGTGCTCTCCAGCCAAAGCTCCCTGCCCCTTCTGGTGGTTCCCGAGGCTACCGTCTGGTAAGGTGAGGCCCATGCGCCATGGGCCTAGCTGGTTCCTCTCCCTTTCCGCCTACTGGTTCGCCACCAGCTTCAAGTGGTTCCTGGTCCTTTTGGTGGTCCTGCCCGCCAAGGTGGCGGAGCTTTCCCCTCCCGAGGAGAAGGCCTCGAGGCTGGGGTTTCTCTTCGCCCTGGGGGCGGTGATGGCCATATTGGGCCCCCCCGTCATGGGCTACCTCTCGGATCGCCTGGGGCGGAGGAAGCCCTTTCTCCTCTCGGGAAGCCTTCTCACCGCCTTGGCCCTCCTCCTTTTGGTCCATGCGCCCAGCTACCTCTGGCTTCTCCTGGCCTACCTGCTTTTGCAGGTGGCGGATGACCTGGCCACGGGCCCCTATTCCGCCCTCATCCCCGACCTGGTCCCCCGAAGGGAACGGGGTGCCGCCTCGGGGTACATGGGGCTGTTGCAGGTTTCCGGCCAGATCCTAGGGGGTGCGGTGGGCTTCCTTTTCCCTTTGGCCTTTCAGGCGTACCTGGCGGCCCTCCTGAACTTGGCGGGGGCGGGCTTAAGCCTGCGGGTCATCCCCGACCAACCCCTAAAGGCCAACCCCAGGCCCTTTTGGGCCGCCATGGCCAGGCCCTGGACGGATCGGGACTTCCTTTTGGTCTACCTTACCCGCTTCCTGGTGATGCTGGGGTTCTACCTGGCCCAGACCTATCTTCAGTATTACCTGGCGGACGTGGTGCGGACGTTCCAGGCCCTAGGGCGGGCCCTCACCCAGGAGCCCTTCCAGGCGGTGGCCCTTTTGGGCCTTCTCATCTCCTTGGGGGCCGCTTTGGCCAGCATCCCTGCGGGCTGGGCTTCGGACCGGCTCGGGCGCAAGCCCCTCATTTACCTTTCGGGGGTTGGCCTGGGCCTATTGATGCCCTTCATCCTCCTTTTTCCCCGCTATGAGGTCATGCTTTTCCTATCCCTCTTCTTTGGCCTTTTCTATGGGGTCTACCTGGCGGTGGACTGGGCCTTGGTGGCGGATGTGCTTCGCGACCCCGAGGCCCACGCCACCGACATGGGCCTGTGGCAGACCTCCATCGTGGTGCCCCAGGTGTTGGCGGGGGCTTTCGGGCGGCCCCTGGACCTTCTCAATGCCCGCGA
Source organism: uncultured Thermus sp. (assembly GCF_938010445.1). Taxonomy (NCBI): domain Bacteria; kingdom Thermotogati; phylum Deinococcota; class Deinococci; order Thermales; family Thermaceae; genus Thermus; species uncultured Thermus sp. The sequence continues at coordinate 6,581 of NZ_CALLUR010000170.1, read as the reverse complement.
GGAGGGCCTGGGGTACCTGGTGCTCTTTTTGCTGGCGGGGGCCTTCTTCCTCTTGGGGGCGTTTTTGGTGGCTCCTATCCGCCGGGCCCGCTAGGGCTTTGCAATGGAAAGGCCACAGGGAAAAAGCCCTCCTGGACGCAACCCCGCATTGACATCCCCGGTTGCCCCGGGTAGGATGGGGCGGGTTTCAAGGGGGGTGGGGAATGCGCTTTCTTCTGGGTCTTTCTAGAGCCATAGATACGCTTACCGAGGCGGTGGGAAGGGTAACCGTGTGGTTGGTGCTATTGGTGGCCTTGGTGTCCGCCGGCAACGCCATCATGCGCTATGGGTTCAACTACAGCTCCAACGCCTACCTCGAGGCCCAGTGGTACATGTTCAGCCTCATCTTCCTCCTGGGCGGGGCCTACGCCTTGAAGCACAACGCCCACGTGCGCATTGACCTGGTCTTTGGTCGCTTCTCCAGGCGCACCCAGGCTTGGATTGACGTGGTGGGGACGGTGTTTTTCCTCCTGCCCATGGCCGTGGGGGTGATCTACCTCTCCTGGCCTTGGGCCCAGAGCTCCTTCCTGGGGAGGGAGATGTCCCCCGACGTGGGCGGTCTTCCCCGCTGGCCCATCAAGCTGGCCCTGCCCTTGGGGTTTGCCCTGCTGGCCCTGCAGGGCATTTCTGAGCTCATCAAGCGCCTCGCCTACCTCACGGGGCATCTGCAACTCCAAGAGGAGGAACGGGAGGTGCTGGAATGAACCTGGAAAGCCTCATGCCCCCCCTGATGTTTTTGGCCTTGGTGGTGTTCTTGCTCTCCGGCTACCCTGTGGCCTTCTCCTTGGGGGCGGTGGGCATCGTGTTTGGCTTTTTGGGCATAGCCTTGGATATCTTTCCTGCCCCCCTCCTGAAGGCCATGCCCGACCGCATCTTCGGCATCATGTCCAACCAGCTCCTCCTGGCCATCCCCTTTTTCACCTTCATGGGGATCATCCTGGAGAAAAGCGGCCTGGCCGAGGATCTTCTGGACACCATGGGGAAGCTCTTCGGGCCCCTTAGGGGGGGCTTGGCCCTGAGCGTGGTCTTTGTGGGGGCCATCCTGGCGGCCACCACGGGCGTGGTGGCCGCCAGCGTGATGGCCATGGGCCTTATTTCCTTGCCCATCATGCTGAAATATGGCTACAACCCCCGCCTGGCCAGCGGGGTGATCCTGGGCTCGGCCACCCTGGCCCAGATCATCCCCCCCAGCGTGGTCCTCATCGTGCTTTCGGACCAGCTTGGGGTTTCCGTGGGGGATATGTACAAGGCGGCCCTGATTCCCGCTGGGCTCACCGTGGGCCTTTACTTTCTCTACGTGATCTACGTGGCCCTTTTCCGTCCCCGGTGGGCCCCGGCCCTTCCCCTCGAGGCCCGCCCCGATGCCGGCAAGGAAGCCCAGGCGGCCTTTGCCTTGCTCTCCTACCTGCTCGTGGGGGTGGGGGCCTATGCCGTGGGGCGCTTTTTGCCTGCCTGGGCGGAGTGGCTGGAGGTGCTCCTGGCCTTGGGGGTCTGGACCCTGGTGCTCCTTCCTTGGATCCGGAAAAACCCCCTTCTCAAAAGGGCCCTCCTTTCCATGGTGCCCCCCTTGGTGCTCATCTTCCTGGTGCTGGGCACCGTGCTCATCGGCCTGGCCACCCCCACGGAGGCCGGGGCCATGGGGGTGGTGGGGGCCTTGATCCTGGCGGCTTTGAACCGGAGGCTTTCCTTTAAGGTCCTCTACGGGGCCATGGAGGGCACGGCCAAGCTCACGGCCTTCGTCATCTTCATCCTCATCGGTTCCACCCTCTTCAGCCTGGTCTTCCGGGGGGTGGATGGGGACCTTTGGGTGGAGGGCTTCCTCACGGGCCTCCCGGGGGGCGAGGTGGGGTTCATCCTTTTCGTGATGGTGCTGGTGTTCCTGCTGGGCTTCTTCATAGACTTCTTTGAGATCGCCTTCATCGCCTTGCCCCTTTTGGCCATCGGGGCCGAGGCCTTGAACATAGACAAGCTCTGGTTCGGCCTCCTGGTGGGGGTGAACCTGCAGACCTCCTTCCTCACCCCACCCTTCGGCTTTGCCCTCTTCTACTTGCGGAATGTGGCCCCCAAGGAAGTAAAGACCGCGGATATCTACCTGGGGGGTATTCCCTTCATCGGGCTACAGCTTCTGGTCCTCCTCTTCGTGTACTTCATGCGGGAACCCATCCTGCGCTTTGTGAGCGGTATGGGTTTTGGGGGGTAGGCCCTAGACTGAGGGTATGGACCTCACGCACTTTAAGGACGGAAAGCCCCACATGGTGGACGTGACGGCGAAAGCGGCCACCTTCCGCACCGCCACCGCCGAGGCCTACGTGGAGCTCACGGAAGAAGCCCTGGCCGCCCTGGAAGAAGGGGGGGTGGGGAAGGGGGATCCCCTGATGGTGGCCCAGCTGGCGGGCATCATGGGGGCCAAGAAGACCTCGGAACTCATCCCCCTCTGCCACCCCTTGCCCCTCACCGGGGTGGAGGTGAGGGTGGAGCTGGAAAAGGAGGCCAAAAGGGTACGCATAGAGGCCACGGTGCGCACCAAGGCGGAGACCGGGGTGGAGATGGAGGCCCTCACCGCCTGCGCCGTGGCGGCCCTCACGGTTTACGACATGCTGAAGGCGGCCTCCAAGGGGCTCGTCATCTCCCGGGTGCAGCTTCTCCACAAGGCAGGGGGGAAGAGCGGGGAGTGGCGGCGGTCTGGGACCCCATAATACCCCAGGGGTGTATACTTGGGCTATGCGCGTGGCCATCGCCCTAGCCAAAAACGATGACCAGAAGGTGTACCCGGGCCCCTTTGGGCATGCCCCTCGCTTTGCCATTTACGAGATTGAGCGGGGAGGGGAGGCGCGCCTCCTCGAGGTCCGGGAAAACCCCTATGCCGCCATGGAGGGCGGCAGGAAGCACGAGCTCATGCGGGAGCTTCTTGGGGATGTGGACCTGCGGGTGGGGGCCCGTTTTGGCCACGGGGGGTCCATGGGGGCCTTCCCCATGGCGGAGCGCCTGGAGGTGGGGCCGGTCAGCGTGGCCGAGGCCCTAAACCGGCTTAAGGCCCGCTGAAATAGCGCTTTAGGAGCTCCCGGGCTTCGGGCGGCAGGGGGGTGCGCTCCAGGTACACCTCTACCCCTCGGCGCACCTCCTCAGGCGGACGCCCTTCCCGCCAAGGGGAGGGAAGGTCCTGGCCGCTTCCCTCGCGGCCTGGCCCCAAGAGCCCTTCCCCCTTGCCGGTGGCCTCGGGAAAGGGCAAAGGAACGGGGGCCTCCACCCTTGGGGAAGGCCCCGAGGTGCCCGGGGTGGGGGTGCCCGCCCCCTGGGGCTTTCCCGGTTCCTGCTGGGAAAGGCCCGGACGGGTCCTTGATCCCCCTTGCCCGTCTATGGGCCCTGGGGTTCCCCCCTCCCCTGGGGCTTGAGGGGAAACCTCGGGCGGGGTCAGGGAAGGTTCCTGGGGGCTAGGCCCCGGGGCTTGGCCATCCTCGGGGGTTGGGGCGGGTTGGCCCTGGCCGGTTTCCCTTCCTTGGGGGTTTCCTGGGGAATCCGGGGCTGGGGTGGTCTTCCCGGGTGAGGACCCAGGCGCTTGGGCCGGTTTACCCCTATCCGGGGAGTCCTGGGGGGTTGCAGGGCGCTCGAGTCCGGGAACGAACCCGAAGGGGTGGGCTTCCCTGGGGGGAAACCCCGCCCACGAGGCCAGGGCCAAGGCCAGGAGGACCAGGTAGCCGACGAGCAAGCCCAAGGGAAAGGGGGGAAGGGGGAACTGCACCTTGCGGGCCTCCTGCCAAAGCCGCTCCTCCCCATAGGCCAAGGCGGTGGGATAGGCCAGGCTGGCCCGGGCGATTTCCCGTAGCGCCCGCCCTTCCCAAAGCCGGGCGGGAAGCAGAAAGGGCAGGAGGGAGGCCAAGGCGAAAAAGGGGTGCCAAAGGCCGAGGAGCGCCAAGGGGATGGCCAAGAGGAACCGGTAGCGCCAAGCCAGGCGCCTTGCGTAGAAAAGGTGGAACCCAGGCTCCACGACAAATCCATTATCCCCACTTCTGGGGTGGGAAAAGAGGGCCCGGGGCCTTTAGGCCCCGGGGGGAGGGAGTACGCCGGTCTACTTGACCGGGGGACGGGACTTGAGGACCTCCTGGGGGGACCTGGCCTTGGCCCTTTGCGCCTTCACCTCCTCGGGGCTGATGGGCTTGGCCTTGGATTTGGCGAAGGTGGTGAGGATATAGTTCAAGAGATTAGCCACCTCCGGGTCCTTAAGCTGGCGGAAGGGGGGCATGACCCCGTTATAGGTCTTCCCCTCCACCGTCAGGCTTCCTTGGAGACCGTAGAGGACCACCCGGATCAGGTATTCCCGGCCCCCCTTAGCCTGGACCACCTTGTCCAGATGGGTGAGGGGAGGGAAGGCCCCGGGAACCCCCTGCCCATTGGCCAGGTGGCAACTTTGGCAGTTGGCGGAATAGAGCTTGGCCCCAGGGCTTTGCGCCAGGGCAAGGGAACCCAAAAATACCAACAGAAGAAGCCCACGCTTCATGATTCCATGATAGGGAACTTCCCTTCCTTAGGCCAGGGGCATTTGTCCTAGGCCTTTGGGGAGGTGGGCGCACCGGGGGTCCGAGGCCAGGTGGTCCCCGGTTTCCGCCCAGGCGCGGGCCCGGCTTCCCCCGCAAAGCTCCCGGTACTCGCAGACCCCGCACTTGCCCTTAAGGAGGGCTTTGTTGCGAAGCTCCAGGAAGAGGGGGCTATGCCGGTAGATCTCCAGAAGGGGCTTCTCCCGCACATTCCCAGCGGAAAGGGGCAGGAAACCGGAGGGGTAGACCTCCCCCGTGGAGGAAACGAAAACGAAACCAAAGCCGTCGGAGAGGTGCACCCCCCGGCCCTCCCCCACCAAGGCCCCGTCCTCACCCTCTTCCCGTCTCCGGCGCTCCAGGACCACCCGGCGGAACATGGGGCCTTCCGTGGTGCGCACCTTAAAGGGGTAGCGGCGGGAAAGGTCGTAAAGAAGGTGCATCACCTCCTCGTATTCTCGGGGGGAAAGCTGCTCTAGAAGCGCTCCCCGGCCCACGGGAACCAGGAAGAAGACCTCCCAGGTGGCCACCCCTTTTGCCGCCAGGATCTCGGCGATGCCGGTGAGTTCCCCCTTGGTCCTCCGGGTCACGGTGGTGTTCACCTGGGTCATGAGGCCCACCTCCTGGGCCCATTCCAGGGCCTTAAGGGCCCGGGCAAAGGTGCCGGGAACGCCCCGGAAGCCATCGTGGCTTTCCGGTGTGGCCCCGTCCAGGGAGATGGCCATCTGGTGGACGGAAAGCTCCTTGAAGCGGGCCACCACCTCCCGGGTGAGCCGAGGGGTGACGGCGGGGGTGATGCCCACCTTGAGGCCCAGGCGTTTGGCCTCCTCCAGGAGGAGAAACAGGTCGGGCCGGGCCAAAGGGTCACCCCCCGTGGGCAGGAGGATGGGCTTCGGGGTGTAGGTGGCCAGCTCCTCCAAGAGCCTTAATCCCTCCTCGGTGGTGAGCTCCCCGGGCAAGGGGTCGGGCACCGCTGAGGCCCGGCAGTGCAAGCAGGCGAGAAGGCAGGCCCGGGTCATTTCCCAGGCCACCAGGAGGGGGAAGCGGTGCAGGTCAGGTTTCATGTCCAAAGCATGGGCCCTCGAGGCGGGGGCAGATGTCCCTAGCGGGGGAGGGTGAGGCGGTAGGTAAGGGTGCGGGTTTCCTGGGGTTTCAAGGCCAGTTCCAGGCGGTACCCCTGGGGCAAGAGGTTGGCCCCGGGGAAGTCTAGGCGGAAGGGCTGGGGGAAGGTTTCCGAGAGGAGGAGGGCGATGGGGTAGGGGTAGGGGTTTTTGAAGCGGGTTTCCACCCGGTAGGTGGCTTCTTTTTCGCTTTGGCCCAGCAGGCTCACCGTCCGTTCCAGCCGGCCCTCCAGGTCCCGTCCCAGCCACACCTCTGCCACCTCCCCCTTAGGGGTAGCGGGAAGCAGGGCCTGCCCCAGGAAGAAGCCTTCCTCCACCACCTCCAAAGTCCCCGGCGCCAGGGGAAAGGGGGCCTTGAAGCGGTAGCCCCGTTCCAGGGCCAAAAACCTCTCCGTGCGAAAAGGCCCCTGATAGCGAAGAAGCCGGCTGGGGTCCACCTGGGCCTTGAGGGCGGGGATCTCCGTGGTCCCAGGTTCTAGCCTTCTGGCTGGGAGGCCATAGCGGAAGAGGCCAAAAGGGCTTTCCCCTGAAGGAGCGGCCTCCGCAAGAGCCCGCATGCGTAGGCCCTTGGCCTCGGCCATGCCCAGCAGGGGGGCCTCCCCCGCGAGAAGGGTAAGCTTTCTGGCCTCCATGGGCCCTCCCTCCAGCCTAAGCCGGGCCCAAAGGGTGAGGGTGGCCCCTTCCAGGGTGTAGAAGACCTCCCCGGAAAGCCCAGTGTAGAGGTAGCGCAAGGTGGCGGGGCCCTCTCCTTGGTAGCGGAAGAGGACCGCGGTGCCCTGGTAGACCCGCTCTGTTTCCTCCACGCCAAGGAGCCTTAAGGATCCCGGTACCATCCTGGAAAGCCGTTCCCCAGCCAGGTAGGCCCAGGCGGAAGGGGGGAGGACCACGGGTT
>NZ_CALLUR010000169.1:0-2600 GCF_938010445.1 uncultured Thermus sp. | reverse complement strand
CACCCAGACCACCTTCGTGTGTGGCGAAGGAGCCACCCCCGTGGGCATGATGGAACTGGCGGGGCTGGAAAACGCGGCCCAGGGTATCCAGGAGTGTAAGCCCATGACCGCTGAAAGCGTGGTGGCGGCCAGGCCCGACGTGATCGTCGTGTTCAAGAGGGGATTGGACAGCCTGGGCGGGCTAGAGGGCCTTCTCCGCCTCCCCGGGGTGGCCCAGACCCCCGCGGGGCAACGGAGAAAGGTGGTGGCCATGGACGACAATTATCTGGGCTCCTTTGGTCCCCGGGCAGGTCGGGCTGCCCTGGACCTCTTCCGCGCCGCCTATCTTCAGGAAGGGTTTGTGGAGGTGGCGCCCCGATGAAGCACCCAAGCCCTTGGTGGGCCCTTGGGAAAACCCTTTCCCTACTGGCTGGGCCACGCTTGCCTTTGGGCGAAGGGAAGAGGTTCTGCATCGGGGGTGAACCATGGTGAACCAGCCCCAGTTTTCCTTCCCCTGGACCCGACGCTACCGCCTAGCCCTTTTAGTCCTCGCCATCCTATTGCCCACCACCCTCCTACTGGGAGCAGGGATCGGGGCCTATAAGATAGCTCCCCTGGAGATTCCCGCGATTCTCCTAAAGGGCGAGGGGGTAGAATACCAGGTCCTGACCGCCTTGCGCTTTCCCCGGGTGCTGGGTGCGGCCTTGGTGGGCGCCCTGCTGGCCATGGCGGGTGCCGTCCTTCAAGGGCTTTTCCGCAATCCCTTGGTGGACCCCGGCCTCATTGGGGTTTCCTCAGGAGCAGCCCTAGGGGCCGCCCTTTTCATCGTATTGGTGCCCGGTTCAGCCTCCTTAGAGGCCTATGCCCTACCCGTATGGGCCTTTCTAGGTGGTCTCCTGGCCACCCAGGCCCTGTGGTGGATCGCCCGCACCCCTTTCGGCACCCAGGTGGCCATACTTCTCCTTGCGGGCATTGCGCTCAACTCCCTGGTGGGAGCGGCCATCGGCCTCCTCATCTTCGCGTCCACAGACCAGCAGCTCCGCAGCCTCACCTTCTGGACCTTGGGCGGTTTTTCCGGAGTCACCTGGAGGCTGCTCCTAGCCGGGCTGCCCTTCGCCCTCCTGGCCCTTTTCCTCCTCCTCCCCTTGGCCCGCGGGCTTAATGCCCTCACCTTAGGGGAACGGGAAGCCTTCCACCTGGGAGTGGATGCGAACGCCCTCAAGCGCCAAGCGGTCCTCGGCTCGGCGTTAGGTGTGGGAACCGCGGTGGCCATGGCAGGAGGAGTGGGCTTTATCGGCCTGGTGGCCCCGCACCTGTTCCGCCTGGTGGCGGGGCCAGACCACCGGTACCTCCTGCCCGGCTCCGCCCTCCTGGGGAGCGTTTTGGCCGTGCTGGCCGACCTCCTGGCCCGTACCCTTGTGGCCCCCGCCGAACTTCCCGTTGGGATACTCACAGCCCTTTTGGGAGGCCCCTTTTTTCTGTACCTGGTGATGCGCTTTAAGAAGGAGGTGTACCGTGCTTGAGGCCCGCAACCTGGGCTACCGGGTAGGTGATCGCTGGCTTCTTAGAGGCCTTCACCTCTCCATTGCTCCCGGCGAGGTCTTAGGCATCCTGGGTCCCAACGGCAGCGGAAAGACCACCCTCCTGCGCCTTCTTGCCGGAGAAATCCCCCCCAGCGAGGGGGAGATCCTCCTGGAGGGCAGGCCCTTGGCAGTTTATAGGCCCTCGGCCCTGGCCCGGACGCGGGCGGTCCTCTCCCAGCTGCAGGAGATGGGCTTTCCCTTCACCGCCTACGAGGTGGCCTTCCTCGGCCGGCTCCCCCACCTGGAGGGGCGGCGCGAAACGCCTGAAGACCACGCCAAAACCCTACATCACTTGGAACGTGTACAAGCCCTTTCCCTCAAGGAGCGCCTTGCCCCTACCCTTTCCGGAGGGGAAAGGATGCGGGTAGAGATGGCGCGCCTTCTCAACCAGGAAGCGAAGCTATACCTCCTGGACGAGCCCACCAACCACCTGGATCCCCGCTATGCCATGGACTTACTCCAGCTTTTTCGCTCCCTGGCCCAAGAGGGGGCTGGGGTGGTGGCCGTACTCCATGACCTAAACCTGGCATGCCGGTTTGCGGATCGGCTCCTTCTCCTAAAGGGGGGCCGTATGGTGGCCCAGGGTAGGCCTGAGGAGGTGCTCCAACCTACCCTCTTACAAGAGGCGTATGGAGTTGCCTTCCAGGCCTGGGAGCACCCCAGCGGGACCCGGGTCGTCCTACCCCTCACCGCCACCCCGGGGTAACACCCTCACATAGACCCCAGGCGGCCTGCCACGGCCAAAAGGGCCACCTCCGCGTGCCTGCGGCCATTTTCAATGAAGACCGAGCGGGTATCGGGGCCAAAGGCCGCAGAACCGATGGCGAAAAGCCCCTTACGGGAGGTTTCCCACTCCGGCGAGAGCCAGGGCTTCTCCCCTTCGTAGCGCACCCCCACTTCCTGCAAAAGCCGGTCCTCCGCCCGGTAGCCGATCTGGACCAGGACGAAGTCCGCTGCCAAAAACCCCTCCCCTTGGGGCCCTTCCAGATGGAGGCCCTCCGGGGTGATGGCCTTGACCTGGGTTTCCATCACCGCCCT
>NZ_CALLUR010000168.1:0-10906 GCF_938010445.1 uncultured Thermus sp. | reverse complement strand
AGGGAGGAGGCCCGGCGGGCCAAGGATTACGCCAAAAGCGACCTGATCCGGGAAAGGCTCAAAGCCCTCGGGGTGGTGGTGGAGGACACCAAGGAGGGCCCCAAGTGGCGGCTGGCCCTGGAATAGCTCACCAAAGGAGTTCCGCCTGTCTTTGACGGAGGCTTCGGCCAGCGGTGAAGGCCCAGGGTCTCCAAGGACCCCGCGGAGAAACGCATGGGTATCCAGTGGCAGCCTCGCCTTCCAAAGGCCAGCAGGAGCGCTTCCAGCAAAGGGGCGTCAAAGCCCTCCGCTAGCCAGACCGTGCACTTGGCGGTGCCCGGCTGGCCCCCCTGGGGCCACGGGCCTGCCCTCCGCATGAGGACCACCTCTCCCCCTGCCTCCACCAGGGCTAGAAGGCGGGAAAGGTGCGTTTTGGCCCCGTGACGCTCACCTGGACCGGCATGCCCTTAACTTAGCCAACTGGGTTGGCCCACCCAGGCCCAATAAAGCCCCCTGCCGGGCTAGACCCCGGCAGGGAAAGGCCCTTTGCCCCTAACGGGGGATGGGGTAACCTTCGGCCTCGAGGACCCTCCCCGCCACCTCCCGCCTCAGGGCCACCAGGTCCACGGGCTCGTGCTTGGTAAGCCTGCGGGCCGCGGAGTAGACCACGCGGGCCTCGTCCCCCTCCACCAGCCGGGGCAGGACGGAAAGCGCCCCCGCCTGGGCCCGGTCCAGGGCCTGGAGGAGGTAGAGCTGGGCCATGGTCACGGCGATGCCCCCAAGCCGACGGGCCCTCAGGAGGGCGCTTTCTGCCGCATAGGCATCAATGAGGACGTCGGCTACCGTCCCCAAGACCTCCTGCTCCTCCTCCAGCTTCTCTCCGTACTTCTGGGCCGCCAAACCCGCCACCATGAGGGCCAGCTTCTTAAGCCCTGCCACCTGGTGAAGTTCCGGATCCTCAGGCTCCGCAAAGCTGGGCTCCAGAAGCTCCTTCTGCAGCCTCATGGCCGCCTGGAAAAGGGGGAGCTGCCCCTTAAGGGCCCTTCTCAGGAGCATGCCGGGAATGAGGAGGCGGTTGATCTCGTTGGTACCCTCAAAGATGCGGTTGATGCGGGCGTCGCGGTAGGCCCTCTCAATGGGGTACTCCTGGGAGTACCCGTAGCCGCCGTGGATCTGCACCCCCTCGTCCACCACGTAGTCCAGCACCTCGGAGCCCAGAACCTTGATGATGCTGGCCTCCACCGCATATTCCTCTATCCCGGCCATCACCGCCTCCGCCCCCTTCTTGCCCAGGAGAGCCTCGTCAATGAGGCCCACGGTGCGGTAAACGGCGCTTTCGGCGGCGTAAATGCGGCTGGCCATCTCCCCAAGCTTCGCCTGGATCAGGCCAAAGCTCCCGATGGGCCGGCCAAACTGGTGCCGTTCCTTGGCGTACTTGGCGGAAAGCTCCAAGGCCCTCTTGGCCCCGCCCACCGCCCCTGCCCCCAGCTTGTAGCGCCCCACATTGAGGACGTTAAAAGCGATCTTGTGGCCCTTGCCCACCTCCCCCAGGACGTTTTCCACCGGGACCTTGGCGTCCTCGAGGATCACCTGGCGGGTGCTGGAGGCCTTGATGCCCATCTTCTTCTCTTCGGGCCCGAAGGAAAGCCCCGGGGTATCCCGCTCCACCAAGAAGGCGGTGAAGTGCTCCCCGTCCACCTTGGCGAAGACGGTGAAGAGCTGGGCGAAGCCCGCGTTGGAGATCCACTGCTTCACCCCGTTCAGGAGGTAGTACTTGCCATCCTGGGAAAGGGTGGCCCGGGTCTTGGCGGCCAAGGCATCGGAGCCCGAGCCCGGCTCCGTAAGGCAGTAGGCGGCGATCCACTCCCCACTTGCCAGCTTGGGAAGGTATTTCCGCTTCTGCTCCTCGGTGCCGAAGTAGACCAGGGGCAGGGTACCGATGGAGGTATGGGCCCCGTAGGTGACGGAAAAGCCCCCGCTTCCCGAAAGCTCCTCCGCCACCACCGTGGAGATCACCTTGGGCAGGTCCAGCCCCCCGTACTCCTCGGGCACCTCAATGCCTAGAAGCCCCAGCTCGCCCGCCTTGCGCATAAGGGGCACGTTGAGGGAAAGCTCCCCGTGCTCCATGCGCTCCAGAAGGGGCAGCACCTCCCTTTCCACGAAGGTGCGGGTGGTGCGGGCGATCTCCTTCACGCTCTCGTCAAAGTCCTCGGGGGTGTAAAGGCGCTCCGGAGTCTCCAAGAGCCAACCCCCACCCCTTTGCCACAGCTTCCTCTCCTCGGTCATGGCTCCCTCCTAAGCAGGATAGACTTCAAAGACCCCAGCGGCTCCCATGCCGCCGCCAATGCACATGGTCACCAGGCCATACCCTCCGCCCCGCTTCCCCAGCTCGGCGATGAGCTGGGCGGTGAGCTTGGCCCCGGTGGCCCCTAAGGGGTGGCCCAGGGCGATGGCCCCGCCGTTCACGTTGGTCCTCTCCTCTGGCATTTCCAGGGTGCGCATCACCGCCAGCACCTGGGCGGCAAAGGCCTCGTTGAACTCAATGAGGTGAATCTGGTCCAGGGAAAGGCCCGCCCGCTTCAGGGCCTTGGGCACCGCCTTGATGGGGCCTATCCCCATCACATCGGGCTCCACCCCGGCTACGGCAAAGCTGAGGAAACGGGCCAGGGGCTTGAGGCCCAAGGCCTCCGCCTTCTCCCGGCTCATGACCACCACCGCCGCGGCCCCGTCGGAATAGGGGCTGGCATTGCCCGCGGTCACGGTGCCACCCTTTTTGAAGGCAGGCCGCAACTTGGCCAAGGCCTCCAGGGAGGTCTCGGGCCGCACGGTCTCGTCCCGCTCAAAGAGGGTTTCCTCCACCACCTTCTTGGTGCCTTGGTAGCGCACCCGGGGTACGCGGATGGGCACCACCTCAGTAAACCGCCCCTCCGCCCAGGCCTGGGCCGCCCTTTGGTGGCTACGCAACGCCCAGCGGTCCTGGTCCTCCCGGCTGATGCCAAAGCGCTCCGCCACCCTCTCGGCGGTAAAGCCCATGCCGATATAGGTGGAGTAGCCCTCGGGGGTCCACTCCGTGGGGGTGAGGTCGGGGTGCAGGCGGGTGTGGTAGCCCGACATGGGCACCTGGCTCATCATCTCCACGCCCCCGGCCAGTACCGCATCCGCCATCCCGGTCATCACCGCCTGGGCGGCCATGGCGATGGTCTGCAGGCCGCTGGAGCAAAAGCGGTTGATCGTAGCCCCCGCCACCTCCACGGGAAAGCCCGCCCTTAGGAGGGCCAGCCGGGCAATATTCAACCCCTGGGCTGCCTCGGGCATGGCGCAACCCCAGAGGACATCCTCCAGTTCCTTGGGATCCAGCCCCACCCGCTCCAGGGCCGAGCGCATCACCTGGGCGGACAGGTCCACGGGGTGCAGGGTGGCCAAGGCCCCGTCCTTCTTGCCCCGGGCCACGGGGCTCCGCACTGCGCTTACAATCACCGCTTCCCGCATGGCTTCACCTCTTCAGTTCCTCAGGGGTTTACCCGTCTTGAGGGTGTAGGCGATCCGCTCCTGGGTTTTGCGGGTCCCGAGGAGGTTCAAGAAGGCCTCCCGCTCCAGGTCCAGAAGGTCCCATTCGGAAACCTCCCGCGCCGGACCCTCCCCACCCGAAAGCACCTTAGCGATCTCCAAGCCGATCTTCAGGTCATGGTCGGAGATCTCCCCTGCCTCCCGGAAGGCCCAGACCGCATAGCGCAGGTTGCCCAAGGCCTCGCTCCCCAAAACCCGGATCCTGGGAGGCAGGGGGGGACGGTAGTCCGTGGCCAGCTCCAAGACCCGCCTCTTGGCGTCGGCGATGAGGAAGTCCCGGTTCATGCTGATCCGGTCCCGGTCCCTCAGGAAGCCCATTTTGCGGGCCTCGAGGGCACTGGTGGAGGTCTTGGCCAAGGCGATGAGGTTGAAGGCCCGCTTCACCCCCTCAAAGGGATCGGCCTCCTCGTAGGGGGCAAGCTCCTGGGTGAAGCGGAGGAGCATCTCCTTGGTGCCGCCCCCCGCCGGCAGGAGCCCCACCCCAGCCTCCACCAAGCCCATGTACAGCTCGGCATGGGCCTGCACGCTATCGGCATGCAAGGTGAACTCCGCCCCGCCGCCCAAGGTGAGGCCAAAGGGGGCCACCACCACGGGGAAAGGGCTATAGCGCAAGGACATGGAAGCCTTCTGGAACTGCCGCACCGCCAGGGAGAGCTCGTCCCAGTCCCCCTCCTGGGCCAAAGAGAGGATCAAGGCCAGGTTGGCCCCGGCGGAGAAGGCCCTAGGGTCTTCGTTCCCCATCACCAGGCCCACATAGCCCTTCTCCTCCACGTACTCCAGGCTCTTCTGGAGCATGCGGATCACGCCCTCCCCGATGGCGTTCATCTTGGTGCGGAACTCCAAAAGGGCGACCCCGTCCCCCAGGTCCAAAAGGGCGGCTTCCTTGCTTTCCAGCAGGGTCTTACCCTCGGACCTGAGGGCTTTTAGGGAAATAACCCCCTCCCGCTTGGGCAGGGGGTGGTAGGCCCCATCAAAGCCCAGGTAGGTGCCGTCCCGGTAAAAGCTCCCCTGGGCCTTCCCAAGAAGCTCCGGCTCGGGAAGGGCATGTTCGGCAAAAAGGTGCCTTAGCCCCTCGAGGCCCAGGGCATCCATGTTCTTAAAGGGCCCCTCTTCCCAGCCAAACCCCCACTCCAGGGCCTGGTCCACGGACACCAGGTCGTAGGCGATCTCGGGAGCCTTCTCCAGGGTATAGTGGGCCGTACGCGCGAAAAGCTCCCTCATGAAAGCCCCGTATTTGCCGGGAAGCTCCAGAACCTTGGGAAGCCTCTCCGCCAAGGGCAGGTCCCGCAAGGCCCTAAGCTCGGGCAGTTCCACCTGGGCCCGGGGGGCGTACTCCAGGGTGCGGTAGTCCAGGGTGTGGATCTCCCCGTTCACCCTCTTGTAAAACCCGGCCCCCGTCTTTTCCCCAAGCCGCCCTTCCTCCACCAGGCGCAAGACCCACTCCGGCAGAGCAAAGTCCTCCCCTGTGGCCTGGGCGAGTTCCTCGGTGACCAGCTTCAGTACATCCAAACCCGTAAGGTCAGCCGTGCGGAAGGTGGCGGAGTTGGGGCGGCCCAGCAAGGGGCCGGTGAGGGCATCCACCTCGTCGATGGTAAGGCCGTGCTTCTCCATGAGGCGCACCGCCTGCACCATGCCGTAAACCCCTAATCGGTTGGCGATAAAGCCCGGCGAATCCTTGGCCAGCACCGTCCCCTTCCCCAGGATGCGCTCGCCAAAGCGGCGGATTTCCCCAAGCACCCCAGGATCGGTCTCAGGGGTGGGGATCAGTTCCAACAGATGCAGATAGCGGGGCGGGTTAAAGAAGTGGGTGCCCAAGAAGCGGCGGCGAAAACCCTCGGACCGGCCTTCAAGAAGTACCCGCATGGGGATGCCGCTGGTGTTGGAGCTGATGATGGCGGTGGGTTTGAGAAGGCCCTCGAGGCGTTCATAAAGGGCCCGCTTAGGCTCGGGCTTCTCAATAATGGCCTCCACCACCCAGTCGCAGTCGGCCAGCTTCCCCAAGTCGTCCTCGGTGTTGCCGATCTCCACATAGCGGGCCAAGTCCGCGTCCATAAAGGCGGCCGGCTTGGCTTTTAAGGCTCGTTCCAGCCCCCTTTTTGCCACCTCGTTCCGGTCCTCTTGGCCCGGAATGTCCAAAAGGACCACCGGGATGCCGGCGCTCACCACTAAGGCGGCGATCCCGCTCCCCATGGTCCCCGCGCCCACCACGCCTACCTTCTTGATCATGGCCACCTCCTTATACTCAGTCAAAGTTTACGTCAGCATAGAGGACTTGTCAAAGGGGTCTCTTGACCCAAGAGACTGCTCTGTTACAATGTCGTCGTTATGAAAAGAACCGCCGCCTTCCTTATAGCAAGCCTCCTAGGCCTAAGCCTGGCCCAGGGGGTGCGGAGCTTGGGTATGGGTGGGGTCCTCCTTCCAGGACCCAGCGGACAAGGGGCCAACCCCGCCTATGCCGCCTTTCCCGGGAAGTGGGACCAGGAGGGCTTCCAGCTTCCCATAGGCCTCCTACGCCTTCTACCCCTGTTTCCCGACACGAGCCCCTTCTCCTACTTCACGGACCCCAACGCCTTCCGCAACCAGTTTGACCTTCTCAGCGCCTACGATCAGGCCAGCCACTTGGGGAGCTTCCTCATAAACCCCGCCCGGAGCCCCGACGAGGTGGTGTTCCGGGTAAGCGCTAGCGGGGTGTCCATCACCGATGGGCAAGGGAGAAGCCTCATGCCGTCCTTCCAAGCGGGTGTGGTGGCCGAGAGGCCCACGGCCTCTATCCCCCAACCCCTCCTTCCCCTCTCCTTTGACCTGGGGCCGGGAACCTATCTCTCCGTAGGCCCCTTTGCGGGCACCCAAGGGGTGCGAGTGGCGCCCAACCAGGATCTGGCGATGGCCTTGAAGGAGGGCTCCCTGCACCGCTGCCAGGCCAGCACGCCCTCCCCGTGTGCCCTCGAGGCCCAAGGCTCCTTCATCTCCGGAATAAGTTTGGCCCTGGGGTTCTCCACCCCGCTTCCGGATATCCCTGGCCTGGGGCGGGTCTATGCAGGCGTGCGCGGCGAGGGCTTCTACGGCCTAGGGTACGCGGAAGCCTCCGCTAAGGCCCGGCCCACCTTTGACCAGGACGGTAACGTAAGCGGCGTTAGCTACGAAAGCCGCTACTTCCTAAGTTATCCCTCCTTCTTGGAGGCCTCCCTGGGTCAAGGGGGTAGCGGGGTTGGCTACGGCCTCCGCGGGGATGTGGGTGTAGCCGTGGACGGAGGAAACTGGGCCTTTGGCCTAGGGGTACAGAACCTCCTGGGCTTTACCCAATGGAGCGGCGTAGAGGTAACGGTGGTGGACGGAAGGGAAACTAGCCGCACGGCCACCACCAAAAGAGGGGATTTCTCGGCACCCATATTCACCCTCAACGGAGCCTACCGCCTACCTTTGGAAGTAGGGGAGTTGCTCCTGGCGGCGGACACCCGTTTCGGCGCCAACACGCCCACCTTCCACCTAGGTGCGGAATACAACCTGGGTGGGGTTGCCATCCGGACGGGCGTGGGGCTGGAGGGTGGCTTGCGCTTTGGCCTGGGGGCCGGCTTTAACCTGGAAGCCCTTAGCCTGGACCTAGCCCTTACCACCCACGAGGCCCCCTTGGTGGGCGGAACCGTGTACGGCATCGCCATGGCGGTGCGTTTCTAAGGAGGTCAAGCCGTGAAACGCGTATCCCTTTTGTTGGTGTCCCTGGCCCTGGCCGCCTGTAGCGGCCACACCATCCATCGGTTTGAGGTAGATATCCTAAGCTTCATCCCTCAGGACCAACGCCAAGGCGTGGTCAACCTGACCACCGCCCAAGCGCAGTTTCCCGATCACCCCGCAGGCCGAGCGGTGGATGTGCCCGAAGCCAAAGCCCTAGTGGACGGACGGTTCGCATTCGCCTTTACCCTAAAGAACACCGGCACCCTTACCAGCACGGCAGACCTCGAAATCCGCCTAGGCCCCGGGAACGATACCAACCTCTATGACGGCCAGGGAGGGGATTTTGCTGCCCTCCAGCAAACCGTCACCCTCAACCCCGGGGAGGAGCAAACCGTCACCCTCCAGCTAGACATCCAACCGGGCACGCCAACTTATGACCTCATCCAAAGCGGCCGGTTTCGCATTGGCGCCAGGTTAGATCTAACTGAGGGCAAGGTCCAGTACACCCTGACCCAAGCTGAGGTGGTGTTAAGGCTTAAGCTTTTCAACCTGATCCCCAACCCCTAGCCATCGGCAAAAAGGTAAAGGGTTTGCAGCAAAGCCTCGGGGTAATCCCGGGGCTTTAGCCCTTTTTTCTCCAGGCGGAAGCCCGGGGGGTACTGGGTGAGCTCCACCCGGAAGGGAAGCTGCCTCAGGGCCCGGGCATCGTAGTCCAGGGGCCAGCGGGGGAAGGTCACCTGAAGGTGGGTGAGGTCCTCGGTGATGGAGACCACCCCTTTTCGCTCCGCCACCAGGCGAAGCCTTGCCAAGGCCAAAAAGCTCTCCGCCTCTTCGGGAAGGGGGCCGTAGCGTTCCTTGAGTTCCTTGGCGATGCGGGAAACCTCCGCTAAGGTCCTGGCCTCCGCCAAGCGGCTATAGTAGCGGCTACGGGCCTCGAGGCTCGCCACATACTCCGCAGGAAGCCGTGCGGAAAGGCCCAGGTCCAGGGTCACGTGCCGCTTCTCCTCCTTGACCTCCCCCTTAAGTTTGCGGATGGCTTCCTCCAATAGTTCGCTGTAGACCTCCAGAGAAAGGGCCCGGATATGCCCATGTTGTTCCGGACCCAGGAGATTTCCCACCCCCCGGATCTCCATGTCCTTTTCCGCCAGGAGGTGGCCGCTTCCCAGGTCGGAGAGGTCCGCGATGGCATTGAGGCGCTTTTCTGCTGCCTCTGTAAGCCTTGGAGGATGGAAGAGGTAGGCGTAGGCCTCCTGCTCCCGCCGCCCCACCCGGCCCCGAAGCTGGTACAAGGTGGCCAGGCCCAGGCGATCGGCCCGCTCAATGAGGATGGTATTGGCCTCGGCCACATCCAGGCCCGACTCAATAATGGTGGTGGCCAAAAGGACATCGTAGGCCCCCTCGGCAAAGAGGAGCATGGTCTCCTCCACTAGTCCCTCCGGCATCTTGCCGTGCACCACACCGATGCGGGCCTCGGGCACGAGATTTTCCAGGTAGCGCCTCCTGGCCTCAATGGAGGCCACCCGGTCGTGCACGTAAAAGACCTTGCCTCCCCTTTCCAGTTCCAGGAGGATGGCCTCCCGTACCAATAGGGGATCAAAGGGAGCGAGGAAGGTGCGGATGGGCTTCCGGCCCGGAGGAGGGGTCTTGATGCTGGAAAGATCCTTCAAGCCCACCAAGGCGGAGTAAAGGGTGCGGGGAATGGGGGTAGCGGAAAGGTAAAGGGTATCCACCTCGGCCTTCAGCTCGCGGATCCGCTCCTTCTGGGCCACGCCGAAGCGGTGCTCCTCGTCCACGATGAGAAGCCCCAGGTCCTTAAAGCGAACGTCGGGCTGGAGGAGGCGGTGGGTACCGATGACCACGTCCACCGTGCCCGCCTCGAGGCCCTTGAGGATGGCCTCCTCCTCCTTGGCCGGGGTGAAGCGGGAAAGGACGCCAATGCGCACGGGAAGGCCAGCGAAGCGCTCCCGGAAGGTCTTGCCGTGCTGTTCTGCCAAGAGGGTGGTGGGCACCAAAAAGGCCACCTGGGCCCCGTGCCCCACCACCCGGTGGGCGGCCCTTAGGGCGATCTCCGTCTTGCCAAAGCCCACGTCCCCGGAGATGAGCCGGTCCATGGGGAAAGGGGCCTCGAGGTCTCGCAAGACCTCCTCCAAGGCCTGCTTCTGATCCGGGGTCAGCTGGTGGGGAAAACCCCTTTCTATCAGCGGATCCCACTCCGGCAAGGGGGCGAAGGCCCGGCCCGGGGTAGCCTTGCGCTTGGCCTGAAGCACGAGGAGCCTTGCCGCCAGCTCCTCCACATCCTTCCTGGCCTTTTCCTTGAGCCGCTGCCACTCCCCTTTACCCAGGGAGGAGAGCTCCGGAGGGTCATCCGTGGTGCCGGGATGGCGCTTGAGAAGGGGTAGGTGCTCCACCGGCAGGTAGAGCCTTCCCTCCCCCTGGTAGCGGAGGACCAGGTAGTCCCGCCTAACCCCCAAAACCTCCCGGGTTTCCAGCCCCAGGTACTGGCCCACGCCGTGCTCAGGGTGGATGAGGAAATCCCCAGGCGAAAGGGCCCCGGGGTCGGCAAGACCCTCCCCCACCCGCACCCTAGCCCGCACCGCTCCGGTGGCAAAGACCAAGGCCTCGGTAAGCAGAACCTCCTCCCCCCACTCCGCTCCCCCCTCAAAGGCTCCCCAGAACAGGGAAAGCTGGCCCTTGGGTCCGGGAAAGCGCTGGAGCACCTGGGGTTGGAAGAGGGCAAGGCGCCTTTTCAGGTAGTCCAGGGTACGCTCGTGGGCCACGAAGAGGCTAACCCGCCTCCCCTCCTCGAGCCAGCGGGCCAAGTCCCTTTCCAAGGCCTTAAGGCTCCCCCGGTAGGGAACCAGGGGCTTCACCCCCAGGTCCCAGAGGGGAAGCTCCACCCCACCCCCTAGGGCCACCACCTGACGCCCCTCTAAAAGGGGCCAAAGCTCCTTTGGGGCCAGGGCCGGGGTGTCCAGGTAGACGGGACCGGGAAAGTGAAGGAGCTTCCTGGAGGGGAACCCTTCCGCCTTTCCCGGTTTGGGCAATAGGACGTGCCGCCTCCTTTCCTCCCCGGCCACCCGGAGGCGCTCCAGCTCATCCCCGAAGAACTCCAAGCGCACCTCGCCCAGCTCCAAAACCTCCCCCAACACCCGGTAATCCTCATCCCGGGCGTACCCCATCCGCAGGAGACGGTGCAAAAGTTCCCCTCGGGGATAACTCCGGCCCACCTCCAGCACCAGGCGCCAGGCAGAAGGGTCCTGGGGAAAGGGAGCCAAGGCCTCCTCGTAGCTAAACACGAAGAGAGCCCGCTCCTCCCAGGCCTCGAGGCCAGGGTTCACATAAACGGGCCCCCCAAAGGCCCCAAGGTCCCGGTAGCGCCTCAACCGCTCCTCCGGGGCCAAGAGAACGGCCGGAGGCCTCTCACGGGAAAAGAGCAAGGCCGCCACCACCTGAGGCAGAGCCAGGCGGTGGCCGTAGTAGCGTTCCCGTTCCAGGGCGATCTCCATGGGCAAGAAACCCCTGCCCCCCTGGCCCCGGGGCCGGAGGGGCACCCTTTGCCTATTCTAGCGAGTAGGCGTGGATGGCTATAGCCCCGAGGCCCACGTTGGCGGCGATGGTGGCCCCGCTTCGCGTGATACGCCCCTTTTCCAGGCGCAAAGCCCCCTCCAGGCTTTTCTTTAAGCCCTCG
>NZ_CALLUR010000167.1:0-29571 GCF_938010445.1 uncultured Thermus sp. | reverse complement strand
AAGCCTCTGGGCCCTGCGTAAGCCGGCGGTCCAACCCTCCTGAGATGAGCCTCTGGGCGTATCTATTGCCAGCCCTCCTCCTGCTCTTGGAAGTGGGCTTTCCCTTAGGCGTCTTCGTGCCCGGAGGGGATACCCTGCTCCTGGCCTTGGGAGCCCTGGCGGGAAAGGAAAAGCTAAGCCTCTTTCCCCTGCTTCCCCTTCTCTTTTTGGGAAGCTTCCTGGGCCATGGCCTGGGGTACGGGTTGGGGCGGATCCTGGGTCCCAAACTGCTGAAGCGGTTTCCGGAGAGGCTTAGGCAACGAGCCAACCGGTTCCTCAACCGCTTCGGCCCCCCGGCCTTGCTCCTAGCCCCCTTTGTACCGGGCCTTCGCACCGCCGTGCCCATCCTGCTGGGGGCCATGGGCTTTCCCTGGCTACCCTACCTGGCCCTCGCCGCCCTGGGAAGCCTTCTTTGGACCCAAGGCCTGGTGCTCCTAGCCTACTTGGTGGGGGAAAGGCTCCCCGCTTGGCCTATGGCCCGTCCTCCTCCTGCTGCTTGCCCTTGCCCTTTTGCGGCGAAAGCCTGGGGACTAAAGCGCCTTGAATCCCGCCTACACGTATTTCTCCCCCCGCACCACCCAAACGTTCTCCACATAGGCGATCACGGCATAGTGGGGGAAGTAGGCCTCCTGCAGCCGGGCTAGGATGCGGAGGGCCACCTCCTCAGGGACGATGGTCTCCAAGCGGATGTTCTGCCCCTCCCAGTCCAGGCTGCGCATGCCCCTCGAGCCCTCCCCCCTGGCGGGCACGATGGTGTACCCTTTGGCCCCCAGGCGCTTGATCTCCTCCACCAGCTTCTTCTCCAGGATGCTTTCCGCCACGATGGTCACCAGCTTCAAAGGCACCAGGTCCATGCTTCACCCCCCCATCCACTGGGCCAAGGCGTGGTAGATGGGAATGCCCAAGACCAGGTTAAAGGGAAAGGTCACCGCCAAGCTGGCGGTGAGGTACAGGCTGGGATTGGCCTCCGGCAAGGCGATGCGCACGGCAGCGGGGGCGGCGATATAGCTGCTGCTGGCGGCCATGGCCCCCAAAACCGTTGCTCCTCCCACGGAAAGCCCCACCCAATGCCCGAGATACACCCCGATAGCCCCATGGAAGATGGGCAGGAGGGTGCCATAGAGGACCAGGCGGAAGCCCACCTGTTTTAGGGCCGCGAACCTCGAGGCCGCCACCATCCCCAGATCCAGCAGGAAAAGGGTGAGGACCCCATAGAAGGGATCCACAAAAAAGGGTTTTACCCGGTCCATCCCCCCCTCCCCGGAAAGGGCCCCGATGAGAAGCCCTCCCACCAGGAGGACCACGCTCCTCCCGGTAAGGACCTCCTGGAAGGCTTCACCCAGGTTCCCACCTCCCCGCTTGGCCAAGAGCAGGGCCACCACGATACCCGGCACCTCCAAAAGGGCCACCAGGGTGGGCAAGAAGCCCTCGGGCCTGTGGCCCACCCCTTGGGCAAAGGTGAGGGCCGCCAAAAAGGTCACCGCAGAGACCGAACCGTAATGGGCGGCCAAGGCTCCAGCATCCACCCGGCCTAAGGCGAGAAAGCGGCGGGCCAGAAAATAGCTGGAAAGGGGGCGGAACATCCCCAGGCCCAGGGTGGCCAAGGCGGGAAGGAGCAGGGTGGCCGCGGGGGTCTTGGAAAGCTCCACCCCCCCTTTGAACCCGATGGCGAAGAGCAGGTAGATGGATAGGGCCGTGTACAGGGCCTCGGGAAAGGCCAGGTCGCTCTTGAGAAGCCGGGCCGCCACCCCCAGGGCGAAGGCCAGCACCATGGGGGAAAGGAGGTTGAGCCGAAGCAGTTCCAAGGCATCCATGGCCTGCCTTTTACCACGAGGGGGAAGGCTTGGTACAATCCGGTACGATGCGGCCTTTGGTGGGCGTTATCATGGGTTCTAAGTCTGACTGGGAAACCCTGCGCCATGCGGCGGAGACCCTGGAGGCCCTAGGGGTTCCCTATGAGGTGCGGGTGGTCTCCGCCCACCGCACCCCGGACCTCATGGCGGAGTACGCCAAAACCGCCAAGGAGCGGGGGCTTTTGGTGATCATCGCTGGAGCGGGTGGGGCGGCCCACCTCCCGGGGATGACCGCCGCCCACACCCCCCTGCCCGTGCTGGGGGTACCGGTGGAGAGCAAGGCCTTAAAGGGCCTGGACTCCCTCCTCTCCATGGTGCAGATGCCGGCGGGCGTCCCCGTGGGCACCCTGGCCATCGGCAAGGCGGGGGCGGTGAACGCCGCCCTGCTTGCCGCCAGCATCGTGGGGCTTTCCCACCCCCAGGTGATGGAGCGCCTCGAGGCCTACCGCAAGGCCCAGACCGAAGCCGTCTTGGCCCACCCCGACCCCCGGGAGGAAGGATGAGGATAGGCATCCTGGGCGGGGGACAGCTGGGCCGGATGCTGGCCTTGGCCGGCTATCCCTTGGGACTTTCCTTCCGCTTCCTGGACCCCTCCCCCGAGGCCTGCGCCCGCCAGGTGGGGGAGCTCTTGGTGGGTGATTTTCTGGACGAAACCCTTCTCCAGCGGTTTGCCGAGGGGCTTGATCTGGTCACCTACGAGTTTGAGAACGTCCCCGTGGAGGCGGCCCGCTTCTTGGCAAAGAGGCTTCCCGTATTCCCTCCCCCCAAGGCCCTGGAGGTGGCCCAGGACCGCCTGGCGGAGAAGGCCTTTATGGGAGGCCTGGGGGTACCCACCCCTCCCTTCCACCCGGTGGATAGCCTCGAGGAGCTGGAAGAGGGCCTGAGGGCCCTGGGCTTTCCCGCCCTCCTCAAGACCCGCCGGGGCGGGTACGACGGCAAAGGACAGGTGCGGATCGGCTCTTGGGAGGAGGCGCCTAAGGCCTTCCAGGCCCTGGGGGGAAGGGGATTGGTCCTCGAGGGGCATATCCCCTTTGACCGGGAGCTCTCCATCCTGGGGGTGCGAAGCCGAACCGGGGAGGTGGCCTTTTACCCCCTGGTGGAGAACCGCCACCAGGAGGGCATCCTGCGCCTCTCCCTGGCCCCGGCTCCCGGGACCTCCCAAGCCCTCCAGGAAAAGGCCGAGACCTACGCCAAGAAGGCCATGGAGGCCCTGGGGTACGTGGGGGTTCTGGCCCTGGAGCTTTTCCAGGTGGAAGGGGAGCTCCTCTTCAACGAGATGGCCCCCCGGGTCCACAACTCGGGCCACTGGACCATAGAGGGGGCGGAAACGGGCCAGTTTGAAAACCACCTGCGGGCCCTCCTGGGCCTCCCCCTGGGGAGCACGGCCCCCAGGGGCCATAGCGCCATGGCCAACCTCATCGGCCACAAACCCGACTTCGCCCAGGTCCTCGCCCTTCCCGGAGCCCACCTCCACTGGTACGGCAAGGCGGTGCGCCCAGGGCGGAAGGTGGGGCATATCACCTTGCGGCGGGACACTTGGGAAGGCCTAGCCCAGGACCTTCCCCATCTCCTCACCCTGGCCCAGGCTCCTGAGCGGGTATAATCCCCGTGTTCCCTGCGGGAGCGGAAGGAGGCGATCCATGGACCGGAACGCTCGGCTCAAAGAGGTGGTGCGCGCGGCCAAGGAACACCCCGTCTACCGGGAGAAGCTTAAGGGAATCCACCCGGAGGAGGTCACCCTGGACAACCTGGGGGAGCTTCCTCCCACCACCCGGGAGGAATGGGTGGCCTACCTTAAGGAAAACCCCAGGCCGCCCACAGGGGCCAGCCTCATGCACCTGACCCCGAGCCCTTTCATGGGCTGGATGCCGGAGTACCTCTCCCAGGAGGACCTCCGTTACCAGACCGAGGCCCTGGCGGAACACTACCGGCGGCTTGGCCTCACGGGGAAAAAGGTGCTGGTGGCCTTCAGCTACCACGTGTATGCCGGGGGGTGGCTCTTCCACCAAGCCCTTTGGCGGGCGGGGAACCTGGTCTTCCCCCATGGGCCCGGGGAGGCCAGCCGCATCGCCGAGATCGGCCAGGCCTACGGCTTTGACGTGCTGGTCACCAACCCCTCCTTCGCCCTCAAGGTGGGCCAGGCGGGGGGGCGGTTCGCCCTCCTTCTGGCAGGGGGCGAGCCCTTCACCTCCGTCCCCGGTTTCCGGGAAAAGGTGGAGGCCGTTTTGGGGTGCACCGCCCTGGATGCCTATGGCACCAGCGAGCTGGGGATCGTGGCCGGGGAGCAGCCCGCCAAGGATGGCCTTTGGGAGATCCCCGAGATGGCGGTGCTGGAGGTGTTGGACCCGGAAACCCTAAAGCCCGTGCCCGACGGGGAAAAGGGGGAGCTGGTGGTCACCGCCCTAAGCCGCACCCTCATGCCCATGGTGCGCTTCCGCACCGGGGACCTGGCCATCGCCGAGAGGCGGGAAGGCCTCACCGTCCTACCCCGGGGAGTCTTTGGCCGCACCGACCAGATGGTGAAGGTGAAAGGGGTAAAGTTCTACCCCACGGAACTGGCCCCCATCCTGGGCGGGTTCGGCCTGGACCCCAGGGGCTACCAGGTGGTGGTGGAACGCAAGCTGGAGGGCACGGACAAGCTGGTCCTTCGGCTTAAGGCGGAGAAGGTGCCCGCCGGGCTTCTGGAGGCCATCACCAAGGCCACGGGCCTAAAGGTGGACGAGGTGGAGCTGGTGGGGGAGCTGGAAGGAGGCCTGGTGGTGGATCGGCGCTTTTAATGCCACCCCACCTTGGCTTTCGCCAAGGTGGGGGCCCTGGTATGTTCACACCCAGAGGGCATGGTGAAGAGAGGGTATAAGGGGGTGTAGAGGCGTCCTCTTGGGGCCACTTGTTACATTCTTCTCATAACCCCGGGGTATACTCCTCCCAAAGCAACGGGGCCCTTGGGCTATAGTAAGGGCAAACCCTGTGCCTTGTGGGAAGGAGGCAAGATGCGGTTTTTCGTGGTGGGCGACGTTTCCGTGGACCTGCTCTTCTTCGTAGAGCGCATACCGGAGCCGGGGGAGGAGGTTCCTTCCCGCCGCGCCCTGATGAAACCAGGAGGCGCCGGAGCCACCCTGGCGGTGCAGCTCGCCAGCCTGGGCCACCGGGTCTACCTGGCGGGCCGGGTGGGGCAGGACCCCTTCGCGGAGCTGGCCCTTTCCCGGGTGCGGGAGGCAGGGGTGGACCTCAGGCACCTTCAGGAGGACCCCGACCACACCACCAGCTCGGTGCTGATCCTTTTGGTGCCCGGGGGGGAAAGGGCCATGGTGAGCGCCGAGGGGGCAAGCCGTTACCTGGATCCCTCCCTCTTCAAGCCCCGTTTCCTAGACCAGGCGGACGCCGTGGTCCTCTCCGCCTACGCCCTGGTGGGAGGGCCCAGCCGCAGCTATGCGGTGGAGGTCCTCGAGGCCGCCCGCAAGCGGGAGATGCCCATCTTCGCCGATCTGGGGACGGGGGCGGTGCGGGTAGCGGGCAAGGAGCTTTTGCGTTACCTCCGGGGGGTGAGCTGGCTCCTCATGAACCAGACGGAGCTTCTGGCCCTGACCCAGGCTTCCTCCCTTTCCGAGGGGGTAGCCCGCCTCCGGGAAGAGGGTTTCCACCATCTGGCCATCAAGGTGGGGGCCCTGGGGTCCATCGTGGTCACCCCGGAAGGGGAGGAGCTCATTGAGCCCTTTCCCGTGGAGGACATCGTGGACTCCACGGGGGCCGGGGATGCCTACACCGCCGCCTTCGCCCACGCCATTCTGAGCGGAAAGAGCCCCCTGGAGGCGGGCAGGCTGGCCAACCTGGCCGGGGCCCTGGCCGCCACTGCCATCGGGGCCCAGGGCAGGCTCATCCGCCTAGAGGACCTGGAAGTAGCGGTGGGCTAAGGACAGGAAGGCCAGCCCGGCCCTCCCGCTTTTCTCCGGGTGAAACTGGGGGGCAAGGAGGTTGTCCTTGGCCAGGAGGGCGGTGAAGGGCGTACCCTCATACTCCCCCTGGCCCAAGGCATGGGGAGTGAGGGGGCCATAGTAGGAGTTGGCGAAGTAAAAGTGGCGTCCCGAAAGCTCCTGGAAGGCCCCAGCAAAGCGCACCCGGTTCCAGCCCATCTGGGGTACCCGACCCCGGGGAAAGCGCCTCACCACCCCTTCCACCAGGCCCAAACCCCTAACCCCGGGGGCCTCCTCGCTTTCCTGGTAGAGGACCTGCATGCCCACGCAGATGCCCAGGAAGGGGAGGCCCCTTTCCAGGTGGGCCAAGACCCTGTCCACAAAGCCGCTGTTTCGGAAGGCCTGCATGACCTGGCCGAAATGCCCCTGGCCGGGAAGGACCAGGAGGCTGGCCTCGAGGTGGGCCCGGGGGTCCGAGGAGACGGCCACCTGGAAGCCGGCCACCTCCAGGGCCTTGGCCGCACTCCGAAGATTCCCCGAGCCGTAGTCAATTAGGACCGCCTTCATCCCCTAAAGGACCCCCTTGGTGCTGGGAAGCCCCTCCCCCGTGATCCGGGTCGCCCGGTGAAGGGCCCGGGCCAGGGCCTTGAAACTGGCCTCCAGCACGTGGTGCACCTCCCTGCCGGATAGGAGCCTCAGGTGCAGGGTAAGGCGGCCGTGGTTCACCAGCCCCCGCAGGAACTCCCGCAGGTGGTAGTGGTTCACGCCCCCCGCCTCCCCCACCAGGGGCCATTCCTCGGGGCGGTACTCCAGGTGGGGCCTACCCGAAAGGTCCACCACGCAAAGCACCAGGGTCTCGTCCATGGGGGCGAAGGCCTCGGCGTAGCGCTCCAGGCCCATCCCCTCTCCCAGGGCCTCCTTCAGGGCCTGGCCCAGGGTGATGCCCACATCCTCCACCAGGTGGTGCACGTCCACCTCCAGATCCCCCTGGGCCTTCACCTCCAGGAGGAAGCGGCCATGCCGCTGAAGCTGCAGAAGCATGTGGTCCAGAAAGGGAAGGCCCGTGGCCATCTCGCCCCCTGGGGGCCCATCCAAGCCCAGGCGCACCCGCACCCAGGTTTCCGCCGTGGCCCGCTCCACCGTAGCCTCACGCATACGCCACCTCAAAGGCCGCCTTCAAAAAGGCATCCATCTCCTCCTTGAGGCCCACCGTGACCCGGATACATCCCGAAAGGCCGGGGTAGTGGTCCTGCCGGCGCACCAGGATCCCCTGGGCAAGCAGGTGGCCAAACGCCTCCGCGGCATCCGGGGTGCGCACTAGGAGGAAGTTGGTGTGGCTCCTATGGGGCCGCCAGGTGGGATGGGAAAGAAGCCTCCCATACACCCTCTCCCGCTCAGAGCGCACCGTTTCCACCACTTCCCCGACATACCCCGGGTTCTCCAGAACCACCTCCAGGATGGCCCCGGTATGGGCGGGTAGGACGAAGGGAGGAAGCACCTCCCGCACCACCTGGGCCACCTCCGGAGCCGCAAGCAGGTATCCAGCCCGGATGCCCCCCAGGGAAAAGGCCTTGGAAAAGGTGCGCAGGAGGGCCACATGGGGGTTTCCCCGGCCTAGGTGGCTGAAGTCGGTACCGGCGAACTCCCGGTAGGCCTCGTCCACCACCAGTAGACCCCCCACCTCCCTGGCCCTTTCCGCCAAGGCCCTTAGGGCCTCCTCAGCAAACAAGGTCCCGGTGGGGGCGTGGGGGTTGGGCAAGAAGAAGACCCCGCCTTGGAAGGAGGCCAAGGCCTCTTCCAGGGGAAGGGAAAACCCTTCCCTAAGGGGCAGCGTCCGGTAGGGGGTTCCCGCCATCCGGGCCGCATGGGCGTAGTGGGGAAAGGAGGGGCTTAGGTCCAAGACCTCCTCCGCCGCCACCGCCAGGGCCAGGATGAGGAGGTTGGACCCAGGAGCCAGCACGATTCCCTCCTCAGGCCAGTCCAGGAGGCCGGCTAGCCTCCTTCGCAAACCCTCAGCATGGATCTCGGGATAGCGGTTCCAGGGAAGCCGGGCCAGGCGCCTTAGGGCCTCCTCCTTCAAGGGAAGGGGCAGGTCAAAGGGGCTTTCGTTCTGGTCCAGCTTCACCGGGGCCTCCACCTTTTGGTAGGGGTACGGCGCCAGGCCCAGGAGGTGCGCCTTAAAGGCCCGCATGGGTCAAGTATAGCCAAAGGGCAGGAAGCCCCCTCCGGGCTAAAAGTGGGTGTACCCCCTTCGGGGCACAGGCCTGGCCCCAAAGTACACCCCCTTCCCTTCCCCTATATGGCCGGCAAAGAAGAGGGGAAGCCCCACCCCTTGCGCCCGGAGCAGAACCTCCTCTTCCCTCTCCCGGGGCACCACCAGGACCGCTTCAAACTCCTCCCCCCCGTAGAGGACCAGCTCATAGGCCTCCTCCTCCCCACCCGCAAAGGCCAAGACGTCGGGGTATAGGGGTAGGGCCTCGAGGTCCACCCGCACCCCCAGATCGGCAAGCTGCCAAAGGGTTTCCGCCAGGCCATCGGAGGAGTCCAGGCTTCCCCGCAGGAGGCCCTTAAGGCCGAGAAGCTCCAGCCGGGGCAGGGGGTAAAAGGCGGCCTCTTGGATGAGAGGGAAACCCTCTAGGTCCCTACCCCGGTAGTGGGCGGCAATGGCCGCCCCCGTCCTGCCCCAGCGGTCCCCGGCCAAATAGACCCGGTCCCCGGGCAAGGCCCGGCGGGGCAAGGGAGCCTCGGCGTAGGCGAAGCCGGAAACGGTGAGGGCCACCTCTTGGCCCCTATTGGTGTCCCCCCCCAGAAGGCAAGCCCCAAGCCGCCTCGCCGCCTCCGCGGCCCCTTCCACCAGCTCCAAGGCGAAGGCCTCCTCGAGGTCCTCCGGCAAGAAGAGGCCCAGGGTAAACCCCAAGGGCTTGCCCATCTTGGCGATCAGGTCCGAGGCCGTGGCCGCCACCCCCCTAAAGCCCACCGCAAAGGGCCCCATCCCCAAAAGGGCCACCTCCCGGTAGAGGAAGCCGTCCGTCTTCAAAAGCCAGGCCACCCCCTCCACCCAGACCCCCCCGGCGTCATCCCCTGGGGGCAAGGGGGCACCCAGGGGATAACCGATGGGGGCCAGTTTCCCAAGAAGCGCCCGCTCTCCCAAGTCCCTAAGCCGCATAGGCCCAGGCTACGGTATCATGGCGGGGTGTGCCGGGTTGACCTTTGCCTAAGGCCCGCCCCTGGACCCTTGGTGCTGGTGGAGGTCCTCCCCGCAGGAAGCCTCCTCAGCCAGCTCCTGGCCCAGGGGGCCGAGGAGGCCTGGGTAACCCCCGGGCCCAAGGTGGCCCGTCTGCTGGCGGAGGAGTTGGGAAAGGAAGCCCTTCTTCTGGGCGAGGTGGAGGGGTTTCCCCTCGAGGGTTTCCATGGCCGTCTCTCCTTGGTGGAACTGGAAGGCTTGAACCTGAAGGGAAAACGGGCCATCCTGGTGGCCCCGACGCTGAACGCTAGCCTTCTTCCGGGAGAGGAGGAGGTTTACCTGGTGGGCTTCCGTAACGCCAAGGCCGCCTGGGAACTCCTCCGCCCGCTAAAGGGCCTCGTGCTCCGGCCTGCGGGAGCCCCCGAGCCCCTGCTTTCTGCGATGGTGGCGGCGGGTTTCCTGCAGAAAAAGCTGGCCCCCCATGCCCCTTTAAGTCTGGCCTCCGCCCTCCTCAGGGCCTTCCCCGACCCCCAGGAGGCCCTTTTCCAAAGCCCTGAGGGCCAGGCCCTCCACAAGGAGGGGCGCACGGAGGAACTGGCCCGGGCCAGCCTCATCGGGGTGGACCCGGTGGTGCCCCGGCTGGCCGGGGTGCGCTTCTTCCCCAAGTGGGAGTACGGCCTGACCCAGGACCGCTACGCCCAGAGGTTCGTGCCGTGGAACGGCTAGAGATCCTCGGCCTGCCCTTGGACCCCGTGGACATGGAAGGGGCCCTGGCCCGCATCGGGGACTTCCTGAAGGAAGAGGGCACCCATCAGGTGGTGACCCTGAACCCCGAGATGGCCGTGCGGGCCCAGAAGGAGGAGGCCTTAAGGCGGGCCATCCTCGAGGCGGAGTTGGTAACCCCGGACGGGATAGGTATTCTCTGGGCCGCCAAAAGGCTCCTCGGCCTGGACCTCAAGGAGCGGGTCACCGGGGTGGACCTTACCCTGGCCCTCTTGCGGCGCTTTCCCCGAATCCGGGTCTACCTCCTAGGGGGAAAACCCGGGGTAGCCGAGCGGGCCGCGGCCGAGGCCAGGCGGCTGGGGGCCGAGGTGGTGGGTTTCCATCACGGCTACTTCCAGGAGGAAGAAGGGGTGGTGGAGGAGATACGGCAAAAGGCCCCCGACCTCCTCCTGGTGGGCATGGGGGAAAGGCAGGAGGTCTTTATCCACCGGCACAAACCCCACCTGGGCGCCAAGGTGGCCATGGGGGTGGGGGGCACCCTGGACGTCCTGGCCGGCGAGGCGAAGCGCCCCCCTGCCTGGGCCCAGAGGCTGGGTCTGGAATGGCTTTTAAGGGTGGGCCTGGACCCCAAGCGCTGGAAAAGGGCCCCCAGGCTTTTCCGCTTCGCTTACCTTGTCCTTAGGGAAAAGCGCTAGAATGCCTCCATGGCCATCCCACGCTTTCTGGCCCTTTTCCTCCTCCTGGGACTGGGATTAGCCCAGGGGCTGGTCCTGCCCTTTGAAGGCCCCGAGGGCTTCCGCCGGGCCCAGGCTTTCGCGGAGGGCCTTAAGGCCCCTCCCCCCACCCTCCTGGCCCTTCTCCTTCCCGACCTCCCCTGGCAAGGCAGCTACGACCTGGCCGGGGGGCTTTACACCAAGGCCGGGGCCCGATTGGCCCAAGCAGCCACCGGGGCCGATTGGGTTCTCCTGGGCAAAGAGGAGGAAAGGGGCCTAAGGCTTTTTTTGGCCCGCAAGGACGGGGTCAAGGAGGGGCTTTTTGCCACCCCAAGCCTGGCCTGGCTTTGGCTGCAGGGGGAGGGCCTGGCTCCCAAGTGGGTCCCCTTGCCCAGCCCTAGCCCACCTGAGGAGGCGCTGAGAAGCCTTGCCCAAGGGCAGAACCCTGACCCCTTACACCAGTCCGCCTTGGACCTAAAGGAGGGGCGTGGAGCCGGCCTTTTGCAAGGGCTTTTACCGGAAAGGCTGCTCCTCCTTTGGCAAGGGAAACTCCCCCCGGCGTACCAAGCCTTCTTCCTCCTCTCCCAAGGGAAGCGGGAAGAGGCCCTCAAGCAGGCGGAGGCCCTGCTCCAGGGAGATGTTTTGCAGCGGACCGCCGCCCACTTGGTCCTGAGGGCCCTCGAGGACCCGCGCTGGAAGGAGTCGGCCCGCAGCCTAGCCCAGGCCTTCCCCGAGCTTCCCCTGGCCTGGGAGGAGGTGAGCTTTGCCGCCTTCCACGAGGGCAAGGGGGAGGAGGCCAGGGATGCCCTGCTGAAGGCCCTCAGGCTCAGGCCGGATTACTGGCTCTACTGGACCAACCTGGGCTGGGCCTACTACCTCACGGGGGACATCCCCCGGGCCATCCTGGCCTCCCAGCGGGCGGTGGCCTTAAGGCCTAACGCCACCGCCTACTACAACCTGGGGCTTTTTAAGGCCATCCACGGGGACTACCTGGGGGCCAAGGCCGCCTACGACCGGGCCCTGCGGCTAGACGAGGGGGAGGACTTCCCCGAGGCCTTAAAGGACCTGGAGGAGCGCCAGGAACCCCTGGCCCTCTTCTTCCGGGCCTACCTTTCGGAGCGGGCAGGGCTTCCGGCCAAAGCCCTGTACCAAGCCTTCGTGGAAACCCACCCCCGGCATCCCCTGGCCCAGGCGGCAAAGAGGGCCCTGGACCGGGGAGAAGGGGGGCTGGTTTTGGAGGTGAAGCGGCTTTCCCTGATCCCCGGGGACCTGGAGGCCCGGCCCTTCCGCGCCGGGGAAGCCGTTTTCCCCGAGGTAAGGCTCAGCGCCCACCCTTACCTGCCGCGCGGGGAGCTGGAAACCCTCCTCTACCGGCAAGGAACCCTCCTGGCCCAGGAGAAAAAGCCCTTGGGCTTCCCACCCCTCACCGCGGCCCTCGAGGAGGTAGCCCCCGCCGTCACCCTGCCCGAGCCCGGGCGGTATCTCCTGGAGGTCCGCTACGGCCAAGCCCAGGTGGCCATTCCCCTGGAGGTGGGGCCGGAAAGCCTGGCCCGCAAGCTCTATGCCTTGGGCCTGGAGGTGCGGGACTTGGATGGGGCCCTTCTGCTTACCGCCAAAGAAGCGTTGGGCCCTGAGGGGGACCGCCTCCTCGTGGAAAGGACCCTGGAGGCCCTAAGGCAAGCCGCCCCCCTGGCCACGGGAGAGCGCCTCACCGCTCCCCTGGCCCAAGGCCCCTACGCCGGTAAAAGCGTGCAAAGCCTCCTGCAAAGCCCATCCCCGGAGATGGTAAAGGCCTTTTTCCAGGCGGTGTTGGAAGCCCCCGAGCTCCTGGCGGAAAACGACGTGGTCAACGCCCTGGTGAACTGGCTTCTGGAAAGCCGGTAGCAAGAAAGCCTCCCGCCTTCAGGCGGGAGGCTTTGCTGGTGGAGCCGACGGGACTCGAACCCGTGACCTCCTGAGTGCGATTCAGGCGCGCTCCCAGCTGCGCCACGGCCCCACGCGCCCTATATGGTAGCCGGGGGCCTTGGCCTTGTCTAGTCCCCTTCCTTGAGGCGGACCTCCACCCGGCCCTTCTTGTCCTTCACGGAAAGCTTGGCCTTGGCCTTGCCCTTTTTGTACTCCGCCTTCCACTCATCCTTTTTCACCTCGTACTTCACCCGCACCCAGCCCCGGCGGCGAAGGTCCTCGTCGTGGTAGCGGAAGATAGCCTCCGCCTGGGAGTAACGGTAGACCACCACCATCCCTTGGGGCTCCGGAAGGCGCTCCACCACCACCGCCTGAGGGAAGAGGTTGAAGGAGAGGCTGGCGCTGATGCGAAGCTCCAAAGAGGGGGTGGGGCCGACCTCGAGGGCCCAGGCCAGAAGCAGCAAGGGGAGCATTCCCAGGATCCTGCGCATAAGCCTAGCTTAGCCCATCCTTCCCCCTAACCCCTGAGGGTAGCCTAAAGTACACTTTAACTATGGACGAAGTTTGGCAGAAACTCTCCGAACCCTTCCCCCCCGGCGAGGTGCAGTGGCGCATAGAAGCCCTCTCCCGCGACAAAAAGAGGGCCCTGGTGGTCCCCTACGTGGACGCCCGCACCGTCCTGGACCGCTTGGACCGGGCGGTGGGCCCTGAGGGCTGGCAGGATGCCTACGAGGTCCTGGCCGATGCCGAACGCACGGTCAAGGACGAGCGGGGGGAGCGGCGCGAACGCCTGGTGGAGGTGAAGTGCCGCCTCACGGTCCTGGGGGTGACCAAGGAGGACGTGGGGGAAGGGGATTCCCTAAAGGCGGCCTTCTCCGATGCCCTAAAGCGGGCGGCGGTGAAGTTCGGGGTAGGCCGCTACCTCTACCGCCTGGAAAAGCAGTGGGTGGACTACGACCCGGAAAAAGGACGCTTTACTCCGCCCAGGCTCCCCGAACCCCCAGGGGAAGAAGCCCCGCCGGAAGAGGAAAAACCCGAGGCCTACCGGCTCATTGACCAGCTCCTGGAAAGGCTTAAGGAGAAGGGGCTGGGCAAGGAAGCCGCCAAAATCGTCACCAAATACGGGGGCTACGGCAAAACCCTCGAGGAGACCAAACGCCTTTACGGGGAGCTCAGGGCCCTGCTCAAGGGATGAGGATCATCGCCGTCGGGGACCTCCACGCCGACTTCCCCACCCTCTGGCGCATCCTGAAGGCGGAGGGGTTGGCCGACCCCGGCCTTAGGCCCACGGAGGAGCTGGTTTCGGGAAGGACCCACCTGGTCCTCCTGGGGGACCTGGTCCACCCCAAAACCCCCAGGGGTTACGAGCGCCTCACGGGGCTTAGCCCCTTTGACCCCCAAGACCCCCACCACCTGCGCCTGGCCGCGGGGGCCCAGATCCGGGAACTCTACCGGATCAAGGCCTTCCAGGAAGCCGCCCAGGGACAGGTGACCATCCTCCTGGGCAACCACGACGAGGCGGTGCTGAGAGGGGAGCCCATCCTGGGAAACCAGCACCTCAAGCACCTGGAGTTCCACCCCGAGCACGGGGGGCGCTCCCTTCCCCAGGCCCTAAGGGCCTGGATGGCGGGCTTCCCCCGGGAGGTGGTCTTCCACGGGGTGCACTTCGCCCACGTGGGCCCCGTGCCCTGGCTCCAGGAGTACGACGAACTCTTCTACGCCCAAAGCGAGCCCAAGACCTGGTGGTTCCGCACCCCGGACTACGTGGAGCGCATGGGCTACCGCTTTGGCGTGTACGGCCACGTGCCCATGAAGCAAGGCATCCTCCTAAAGGAACGCTTCGCCCTCATTGACGCCCTGGACCTGGGGGAGTACCTGGAGCTCTTCCCCAAAGAAGACCCCTTGCGCCCCCGGGTGAAACGCCTGAACCATGCTTAAAGACTTGCTTTCCCCCAAAGGGGTGCGGGAGTTGCTGCAGCGCCATGGGCTTTTCGCCGACAAGCGCCTGGGGCAGAACTTCCTGGTCTCGGAGGCCCACCTAAGGCGCATCGTGGAGGCGGCCAAGCCCTTCACCGGGCCCGTCTACGAGGTGGGACCTGGCCTTGGGGTCCTCACCCGCGCCCTGGCGGAGGCTGGGGCCCAGGTCACGGCGATAGAAAAGGACCTGCGGCTAAGGCCCCTGCTGGAGGAAACCCTAAGGGGCCTGCCCGTGACCTTGGTCTTCGCCGATGCCCTCGAGTTCCCCTGGGAAGGGGTACCGGAAGGAAGCCTTCTGGTGGCCAACCTCCCCTACAACATCGCCACCCCCCTCATCACCCGGCTCTTGCAAAGCGGGCGCTTCGCCCGCCTGGTCTTCCTGGTGCAAAAAGAGGTGGCCGAGCGCATGGTGGCCCGGCCCAACACCCCTGCCTATGGCCTCCTCTCCCTGCGGGTGGCCTACCATGCCCAGGCGGAAAAGCTTTTTGACCTCCCCCCAGGGGCCTTCTTCCCGCCCCCCAAGGTGCAAAGCAGCCTGGTCCGCCTCAGGCCCCGAAAGGTGCCCGACGACCCCCAGCTCTTCCGGCTCCTGGAAGCCGCCTTCGCCCAACGGCGCAAAACCCTAAAAAACGCCCTTTCTGCCGCAGGCTACCCCAAGGAAAAGGTAGAGGAGGCCCTCAGGAGCCTGGGCCTACCCCCAGAGGTGCGGGCCGAGGCCTTAGACCTAGGCCAGTTTCAGCGGCTTAGAGAGGCTCTTTACACAGGGGTGTAGGGTGCTTGCAACCGATAACCAAAGGTCCTACACCGATTAGCCACCCCCCTGGTGTAGCCTGGCCCATTTGTCCCAAGATAGGGGTGATAAGATGGGCGGGAAATGAGGAGGGGGCCCGGGGGTCTTGGGCTTCCTCCTCGTGACAAGAGGCACGAAAGGAGGGGACCTTGGCGCCAATAGCGGAGTATGTGAACATCCTGATCTATCTGGGGGTGGCCCTTTTCATCGGGGTGGCGGCCCTGGTGGTGGGGGCTCTCCTCGGTCCCAAGAAGCCGGGCCGGGCCAAGCTGATGCCCTACGAGTCAGGGAATGACCCCGCGGGGGAGGTCAAGCGCTTCCCCGTGCACTTCTATGTGGTGGCCATGCTCTTCATCCTCTTTGACGTGGAGGTGGCCTTCCTGTGGCCCTATGCGGTCAGCGCAGGGGGGCTCGGCCTTTACGGCTTCTTGGGCGTGGCGGGCTTTAGCCTGCTCCTCTTCGTGGGCTTCCTCTACGAGTGGTGGAAGGGGGTGATGCGGTGGCACTGAAGGACCTCTTTGAGCGGGATGTCCAGGAGCTGGAGCGGGAGGGCATCCTCTTCACCACCCTGGAGAAGCTGGTGGCCTGGGGAAGGTCCAACTCCCTTTGGCCCGCCACCTTTGGTCTGGCCTGCTGCGCCATTGAGATGATGGCCTCCACCGACGCCAGGAACGACCTAGCCCGCTTCGGGAGCGAGGTTTTCCGGGCAAGCCCCCGCCAGGCGGACGTGATGATCGTGGCGGGCCGGCTTTCCAAGAAGATGGCCCCGGTGATGCGCCGGGTCTGGGAGCAGATGCCCGACCCTAAGTGGGTGATCTCCATGGGGGCCTGCGCCAGCTCGGGGGGCATGTTCAACAACTACGCCATCGTGCAGAACGTGGACTCGGTGGTGCCGGTGGACGTCTACGTCCCCGGTTGCCCTCCGCGCCCCGAGGCCCTCATCTATGCGGTGATGCAGTTACAGAAAAGGGTGCGGGGCCAGGCGGTGAACGAAAGGGGCGAGAAACTGCCCCCCGTGGCCGCCTGGAAGCGCACCAGGGGGTGAGGTATGAGGCTGGATAGGGTGCTGGAAGAAGCCCGGGCCCAGGGCTACGCCATAGAGGACAACGGCCTGGGCAACCTCTGGGTGGTGGTGCCCCGGGAGGCCTTCAAGGAGGCAATGGCCCACTACAAGGCCCTGGGCTTCAACTACCTGGCGGACATCGTGGGCCTGGACTACCTGGAATACCCGGACCCTCGCCCGGAGCGCTTTGCTGTGGTCTACGAGCTGGTTTCCCTGCCGGGGTGGGGGGATGGGGATGGGAGCCGGTTCTTCGTCCGGGTCTACGTGCCGGAAAAGGACCCCCGCCTCCCCACCGTCACCCACCTCTGGGGAAGCGCGAACTTCTTGGAAAGGGAGGTGTACGACCTTTTTGGCATCGTGTTTGAAGGACACCCCGACCTGCGCAAGATCCTGACCCCGGAGGACCTCGAGGGCCACCCCCTGCGCAAGGACTTCCCCCTAGGGGAAACCCCCACCCTCTTCCGCGAGGGGAGGTTTATCGTGCCCAGCGAGTTCCGGGCCGCCCTAACCGGCAAAAACCCCGGCCTCACCATGTACCGGGGGGGTAGCCGCAAAGGATACCGGGCCCTTTGGGCCGATCTCACCAAGGCCAAGGAGGTCAAATGAAGGACTACCTGGACCTGGACCCCCCGGTGACGGAGGAGCCCAAAGAACTCCGCACCGAGGTGATGACCCTCAACGTGGGCCCCCAGCACCCCTCCACCCACGGGGTCTTGCGGGTGGTGGTGACCCTCTCGGGGGAAGAGGTTCTGGACCTGGTTCCCCACATCGGTTACCTCCACACCGGGTTTGAGAAAAACATGGAGAACCGGACGTATACCCAGGTGATCACGTATACGCCCCGGATGGACTACCTCCACTCCTTCGCCCACGACCTGGCCTACGCCCTGGCGGTGGAGAAGCTGGTGGGGGCGGTGGTGCCCCCCAGGGCCGAAACCATCCGCATCATCCTGAACGAGCTCTCCCGCCTGGCCAGCCACCTGGTCTTCCTGGGGACGGGCCTGCTGGACCTCGGAGCCCTTACCCCCTTCTTCTACGCCTTCCGCGAGCGGGAAACCATCCTGGACCTCTTTGAGTGGGTCACGGGCCAGCGCTTCCACCACAACTACATCCGCATCGGCGGGGTCAAGGAGGACCTGCCCGAGGAGTTCGTGCCCGAACTCAGGAAGCTTTTGCAGGTTCTGCCCCACCGCATAGACGAGTACGAGGCCCTTTTCGCAGAAAGCCCCATCTTCTACGAACGGGCCCGGGGGGTGGGGGTGATTCCCCCCGAGGTGGCCATCAACCTGGGCCTCACCGGGGGTTCCCTACGGGCCAGCGGGGTCAACTACGATGTGCGCAAGGCCTATCCCTATGCGGGCTACGAAACCTACCAGTTTAACGTACCCCTAGGGGAACACGGGGATGTCTTTGACCGCATGCTGATCCGCATCCGGGAGATGCGGGAGTCGGTGAAGATCATC
The DNA here is from genome assembly GCF_938010445.1 of uncultured Thermus sp. Lineage (NCBI taxonomy): Bacteria > Thermotogati > Deinococcota > Deinococci > Thermales > Thermaceae > Thermus > uncultured Thermus sp. The sequence continues at coordinate 11,950 of NZ_CALLUR010000167.1, read as the reverse complement.
CAGCAAGCCCTGGAGAGGCTGGAGCCGGGGCCGGTGCGGGACCCGAATCCCCAGATCACCCCGCCCCCCAGGCACCTTTTGGAAACCTCCATGGAGGCGGTCATCTACCACTTCAAGCACTACACCGAGGGCTTCCACCCCCCCAAGGGGGAGGTGTACGTGCCCACGGAGTCCGCCCGGGGGGAGCTGGGATATTACATCGTTTCCGACGGAGGCAGCATGCCCTACCGGGTCAAGGTGCGGGCCCCCAGCTTCGTGAACCTGCAAAGCCTTCCCTATGCCTGCAAGGGGGAGCAGGTGCCCGACATGGTGGCCATCATTGCCAGCCTGGATCCCGTCATGGGCGACGTGGACCGATAGGGAGGGAAGATGGGATTCTTTGATGACAAACAGGATTTCCTAGCGGAAACCTTTGCCAAATACCCGCCGGAAGGACGCCGCGCCGCCATCATGCCCCTCTTGAGGCGGGTGCAACAGGAGGAGGGTTGGATCCGCCCGGAGCGTGTAGAGGAGATCGCCCACCTGGTGGGCACCACGGCCACGGAGGTCATGGGGGTAGCCAGCTTTTACTCCTACTACCAGTTCGTGCCCACGGGGCGCTACCACCTCCAGGTCTGCGCCACCTTGAGCTGCAAGCTGGCCGGGGCCGACGAGCTTTGGGACTACCTCACGGAAACCTTGGGCATCGGGCCAGGGGAGGTAACCCCGGATGGCCTTTTTAGCGTGCAGAAGGTGGAGTGCCTGGGAAGCTGCCACACGGCTCCGGTGGTGCAGGTGAACGACGAGCCCTATGTGGAATGCGTGACCCGGGCCCGCCTCGAGGCCCTCCTTTCGGGCCTGAGGGCCGGCAAACGCCTGGAGGAGGTGGAGCTTCCCGGCAAATGCGGGCACCACGTACACGAGGTGGAGGTATGACCGGGCCCATCGTTTCCGGACGCGACCCCCGCTTTGAACGGACCCTCTACGCCCACGTGGGCCGGGAGGGAAGCTGGACCCTGGACTACTACCTGAAGCACGGGGGGTACGAAACCGCCAAGCGGGTGCTCAAGGAGAAGACACCCGAGGACGTGATTGAGGAGGTGAAGCGCTCGGGCCTCCGGGGCCGGGGCGGGGCAGGCTTCCCCACGGGGGTGAAGTGGAGCTTCATGCCCAAGGATGGGAGGCAGCATTACCTGATCTGCAACGCCGACGAGTCCGAGCCGGGAAGCTTTAAGGACCGGTACATCATGGAGGATGTCCCCCACCTGCTCCTCGAGGGCATGATCCTGGCGGGCTACGCCATCAGGGCCACGGTGGGGTACATCTACGTGCGGGGGGAGTATCGCAAGGCCGCGGACCGGCTGGAGGCCGCCATCCGGGAGGCCCGCGCCCGGGGCTACCTGGGGGATAACCTCTTCGGCACGGATTTTTCCTTTAACGTGCACGTGCACCGGGGAGCCGGGGCCTACATCTGCGGGGAGGAGACCGCCCTCATGAACTCCCTGGAGGGCCTGAGGGCCAACCCCCGCCTTAAGCCCCCCTTCCCCGCCCAGTCGGGGCTTTGGGGCAAGCCCACCACCATCAACAACGTGGAAACCCTGGCCGCGGTGGTGCCCATCCTGGAGCGGGGCGCCGACTGGTTCGCCAGCATGGGCACGGAGCAGTCCAAGGGGGTGAAGCTCTACCAGATCTCCGGGCCCGTGAGGCGGCCGGGGGTGTATGAGCTTCCCATGGGAACCACCCTGCGGGAGCTCATCTACGATTGGGCCGGTGGCCCCTTGGAGCCCATCCAGGCCCTCATCCCCGGGGGCTCCTCCACCCCCCCCTTGCCCTTCACCGAGGAGATCCTGGACACCCCCATGAGCTATGAGCACCTACAGGCCAAGGGCTCCATGCTGGGCACCGGGGGCGTGATCCTCATACCGGAAAGGGTCAGCATGGTGGACGCCATGTGGAACGTGACCCGCTTTTACGCCCACGAGTCCTGCGGCAAGTGCACCCCCTGCCGGGAAGGGGTGGCGGGCTTCATGGTGAACCTCTTCGCCAAGATCGGCTCCGGGGAGGGAGAGGAAAAGGACGTGGAGAACCTGGAGGCCCTCCTGCCCCTCATTGAGGGCCGGAGCTTCTGCCCCTTGGCGGATGCGGCGGTGTGGCCGGTAAAGGGCTCCTTGAAGCACTTCAAGGACCAGTACCTGGCCCTGGTGCGGGAAAAGAGGCCCGTGCCCAGGGTAAACCTCTGGAGGTGAAGGTGGTTAGGGTCAAGGTCAACGACCGCACAGTGGAGGTGCCCCCGGGGACCAGCGTCATGGACGCGGTCTTCCACGCGGGGTACGACGTGCCCCTTTTCTGCTCGGAAAAGCACCTCTCCCCCATTGGGGCCTGCCGCATGTGCCTGGTGCGCATCGGCCTGCCCAAGAGGGGCCCAGACGGCAAGCCGGTTCTGAACGACCAAGGCGAGCCCGAGATCGCCTGGCAGCCCAAGCTGGCGGCCAGCTGCGTCACCGCCGTGGCGGACGGGATGGTGGTGGACACCCTCTCGGAGGTGGTGCGGGAGGCCCAAGCGGGGATGGTGGAGTTCACCCTCCTCAACCACCCCTTGGACTGCCCCACCTGCGACAAGGGCGGGGCCTGTGAGCTTCAGGACCGTACGGTGGAGTACGGGCTTTACGAGAAGTATTACCAAAAGGACCCGCTGGCCCCACCCACCTATACCCGCTTTGCGTTCACCCGCCGCCACGTGGACAAGCACCACCCCCTATCCCCTTTCGTGGTCCTGGACCGGGAGCGGTGCATCCACTGCAAGCGCTGCGTGCGCTACTTTGAGGAGATTCCGGGGGACGAGGTCCTGGACTTCATTGAGCGTGGGGTGCACACCTTCATCGGCACCATGGACTTCGGGCTTCCCTCGGGGTTTTCCGGGAACATCACCGACATCTGCCCCGTGGGGGCCCTGCTGGACCTCACCGCCCGCTTCCGGGCCCGCAACTGGGAGATGGAGGAAACCCCGAGCCACTGCGCCCTGTGTAGCCTGGGGTGCGGCATCACCGCGGACACCCGAAGCGGTGAGCTTCTCCGGATCCGGGCCCGGGAAGTGCCCGAGGTGAACGAGATCTGGCTTTGCGATGCCGGCCGGTTTGGGCACGAATGGGCGGACGAAAACCGGGTCCACTATCCGCTGGTGCGCAAAGGGGGGAGGCTGGTGGAAGCCAGCTGGGAGGAGGCCTTGGCCGCCCTACGGGAGGGTCTCAAAGGGGCGAAAAAGGAAGAGGTGGGGATATACCTGCCCCACGACGCCACCCTCGAGGAGGGCCTCATGGCCGCGGAGCTGGCCCGGGCCCTCAACACCCCCCACCTGGACTTCCAGGGCCGCACCGCCGCCCCCGCAAGCCTCTTCCCGCCCGCCACCCTTGAGGACCTCCTAAGGGCCGACTTGGCCCTCATCCTGGGGGACCCCACGGAGGAAGCCCCCCTCCTCCACCTCCGCCTAAGCGAGTTCGTGCGGGACCTAAGGCCCGCCCCCAGGTTGGCCCACGGCACCCCCTTCGCCGACCTTGCCATCAAGGAGAGGATGCCCCGCCGCACCGAGAAGCTGGCCCTCTTCGCCCCCTACCGGGTGCCCCTCATGAAGTGGGCCGGCATCGCCCAGGTCCATGCCCCGGGGGAGGAGCGGGAAATCCTCCTGGCCCTTCTGGGGGATAAGGAGGGAGGGGAGGCGGTGGCCCGGGCCAAGGAGGCCTGGGAGAAGGCCCAAAACCCCGTCCTCATCCTGGGGGCCGGGGTCTTGCAGGATACGGTGGCCGCGGAAAGGGCCAGGCTCCTTGCCGAGCGCAAGGGGGCCAAGGTCCTGGCCATGACCCCGGCGGCCAATGCCCGGGGCCTCGAGGCCCTGGGGGTGTGGCCTGGGGAGAGGGGAGCGGGCTGGGACGAGGCCGGAAGCCCCTACGCCTACTACGGCTTCGTGCCCCCGGAAAGCGCCCTAAAGGGCAAGCGCTTCCTCCTGATGCACCTAAGCCACCTCCATCCCCTGGCGGAGCGGTATGCGGACGTGGTCCTCCCCGCCCCCACCTTCTACGAGAAGCGGGGCCGGGTGGTGAACCTGGAGGGCCGGGTCCTCCCCTTAAACCCCGCCCCCATCCATAGCGGCGAGGCGGAAGGGGCCTTGCAGGCTTTGGCCCTTCTGGCCGAGGCCCTGGGGGTGCGGCCCCCCTTTAGGCTGGGCCTCGAGGCGGAAAAGGCCCTTAAGGGCAAGGTACCCCCTCCTTTGGGCCTCCTTTCCCACCGCACCAAGGAACTCCGGCCCCAGGCCCAGGAGGGAAGGCTTTACCTTAGGCCCACCATGTGGAAGGCCTGGCAGCTTACCGGCAAGGTGAAGGAAACCGTGCGCCCCGAGCTTTGGGTCCACCCGGAAACCACCAAGGCCGAGGCCCTTTTGGAAGGGGCCTGGGTGGAGGTGGAAACCCCCTTAGGAAGCGTGCGGGCCCAGGTGGTCCACCGGGAGGACCTGGCTAGGGGCTTCCTTTACCTCTCCGCCATGGGCCCCTTTGCGGGGCGAAGGGTGGAGGCCAAGGTATTGGTGCCCACGGGAGGTGAGGCATGAACCCGTACCCCCTGGATCCCTACTGGATGGTGGCCCTGAAGGCTTTTTTGGTGGTGGTGGGCCTTCTCACCGCCTTCGCCTTCATGACCCTGATCGAACGCCGCCTCCTGGCCCGCTTCCAGATCCGCTTGGGCCCCAACCGGGTGGGGCCCTTGGGGCTCTTTCAGCCCATCGCCGATGCCATCAAGAGCATCTTCAAGGAAGACCTGGTGGTGGAGCGGGCGGACAAGGTGCTCTTCGTCCTAGCCCCCTTGATCGGTGTGGTCTTCGCCCTCCTGGCCTTCGGGGCCATCCCCTTTGGCCCTCCAGGGAGCTTCTTCGGCTACCAGCCCTGGGTCTTGAACCTGGACCTGGGCCTTCTCTACCTCTTCGCCGTGGGCGAGATGGCCATCTACGGCATCTTCCTGGCGGGTTGGGCCTCGGGGAGCAAGTATAGCCTCCTGGGCTCCTTGCGCTCCTCGGCCAGCCTCATCTCCTACGAGCTGGGCCTGGGTATCGCCCTCCTCTCCCCCGTGCTCTTGGTGGGAAGCCTCAACCTGAACGACATCGTGAACTGGCAAAAGGAACACGGTTGGCTGGCCCTTTACGCCTTTCCCGCCTTCCTCATCTACGGCATCGCCGCCTTGGCCGAAGCCGCCCGCACCCCCTTTGACCTGCCCGAGGCCGAGCAGGAGCTGGTGGGGGGGTACCACACGGAGTACAGCTCCATCAAGTGGGCCCTTTTCCAGATGACCGAGTACATCCACTTCATCACCGCCAGCGCCCTTATCCCCACCCTTTTCCTGGGGGGCTGGACCATGCCCTTCCTGGAAGTGCCCTACCTCTGGATGTTCCTCAAGATCGCCTTCTTCCTCTTCCTCTTCATCTGGATCCGGGCCACCTGGTTCCGGTTACGCTACGATCAGCTTCTGCGTTTCGGCTGGGGCTTCCTTTTCCCGGTGGCCCTGGTCTGGTTCCTGGTGACCGCCTTGGTGGTGGCCCTGGACCTTCCCCGCTCCTACCTCCTCTACCTCTCCTTGGCCGCCTTCTTGGTCCTTCTGGGAGCGGTGATGTATAGCCCCAAACCCGCCCGCAAAGGAGGTGGCGCATGACCCTAAAGGCCCTGGCCCAAAGCCTTGGCATCACCCTCAAGTACCTCTTTTCCAAACCGGTGACCGTCCCCTACCCCGACGCCCCCGTGGCCCTCAAGCCCCGCTTCCACGGCCGCCACGTGCTCACCCGCCACCCCAACGGCCTGGAGAAGTGCATCGGCTGCTCCTTGTGCGCCGCCGCCTGCCCGGCCTATGCCATCTACGTGGAGCCCGCGGAAAACGACCCGGAAAACCCGGTCTCCGCGGGGGAGCGCTATGCCAAGGTCTACGAGATCAACATGCTCCGGTGCATCTTCTGCGGGCTTTGCGAGGAGGCCTGCCCCACCGGGGCCATCGTGCTGGGCTACGACTTTGAAATGGCCGACTACGAGTACTCGGACCTGATCTACGGCAAGGAGGACATGCTGGTGGACGTGGTGGGCACCAAGCCCCAGCGCCGGGAGGCCAAGATCACCGGTAAACCGGTGAAGCCCGGCTACGTGGTTCCCTATGTCCGCCCCGAGTTGGAGGGGTTCAAGGCCCCCACGAAAGGAGGCGGAAAATGAGCCCCTGGGAAGCCTTGGCCCTTCTCCTACTCCTCTTCTCCGGGGTCCTGGTGGTCACCTTGAAAAACGCCATCCACGCCGCCTTGGCCCTCATCGGGAACTTCCTCATATTGGCTGGGCTCTATGTGGCCCTCGAGGCCCGCTTCCTGGGTTTCATCCAGATCATCGTCTACGCAGGGGCCATCGTGGTCCTCTTCCTCTTCGTCATCATGCTCCTCTACGCCGCCCAGGGCGAGGTGGGGTTTGACCCCCTGGTGCGAAGCCGCCCCTTGGCCTCCCTCCTCTCCGTGGGGGTAGCCCTGGTCCTCCTCTCGGGGCTTTGGGGCCTCAATCTGGCCTTCACCAAGGACCTCCAAGGTGGCCTGCCCCAGGCCCTGGGGCCCCTCCTTTACGGGGACTGGCTCCTGGTGCTTCTGGCGGTGGGCTTCCTCCTCATGGCGGCCACGGTGGTGGCGGTGGCCCTGGTGCAACCGCCAAGGCCTCTGGATGCCCTGAGCCCCGAGGAGCGCAAGGAGGAAAAGGAGGTGGTGCGGTGAGTTACCTATTGGCCTCCGCCCTGCTTTTCGCCTTGGGGGTCTATGGGGTCTTGACCCGCAGGACCGCCATTTTGGTTTTCCTTTCCATTGAGCTCATGCTAAACGCCGCCAACCTCTCCCTGGTGGGCTTCGCCCGGGCCTACGGCCTGGAGGGCCAGGTGGCGGCCCTCATGGTGATCGCCATCGCCGCCGCCGAGGTGGCGGTGGGCCTCGGCCTCATCGTGGCCATCTTCCGCCAACGGGAGAGCACCGCGGTGGACGACCTTTCGGAGCTTAGGGGGTGAAGATGCTTCTCCTGACCATCCTCCTTCCCCTCTTGGGCTTTGCCCTTTTGGGTCTTTTCGGCAAGCAGATGAAGGAACCCCTACCCGGGGTGGTCGCCTCCCTACTGGTCCTGGCCTCCTTTCTGGTGGGGGTGGGCCTTCTCCTTTCGGGTGGGGCCCGGTATGAGGCGGAATGGCTCCCGGGAATCCCCTTCAGCCTCCTTTTGGACAACCTCTCGGGCTTCATGCTCCTCATCGTCACCGGGGTGGGGTTCCTCATCCACGTCTACGCCATCGGCTACATGGGGGGGGATCCCGGCTACAGCCGCTTCTTCGCCTACTTCAACCTCTTCATCGCCATGATGCTCACCCTGGTCCTGGCCGACAGCTACCCGGTGATGTTCATCGGCTGGGAGGGGGTGGGATTGGCCAGCTTCCTCCTCATCGGCTTCTGGTATAAAAACGCCCAGTATGCGGACTCCGCCCGCAAGGCCTTCATCGTGAACCGCATCGGCGACCTGGGCTTCATGCTGGGCATGGCCATCCTCTTTGCCCTTTACGGCACCCTTTCCATCAGCGAGCTCAAAGAAGCCCTGGAAGGCCCCTTGAAAAACCCCAGCCTGCTGGCCCTGGCAGGCCTTCTCCTCTTCCTGGGGGCGGTGGGGAAAAGCGCCCAGGTGCCCCTCATGGTCTGGCTTCCCGACGCCATGGCCGGCCCCACCCCGGTTTCCGCCCTGATCCACGCGGCCACCATGGTGACCGCCGGGGTCTACCTCATCGCCCGTAGCTCCTTCCTCTACGCCAACCTCCCCGACGTTTCCTACACCATCGCCGTCATAGGCTTGATCACGGCCGCCTACGGGGCCCTTTCCGCCTTTGGCCAGACCGATATCAAGAAGATCGTGGCCTACTCCACCATCAGCCAGCTGGGGTACATGTTCCTGGCCGCCGGGGTAGGGGCCTACTGGGTGGCCCTCTTCCACGTCTTCACCCACGCCTTCTTCAAGGCCCTCCTCTTCCTGGCCTCGGGGAGCGTGATCCACGCCTTGGGTGGGGAACAGGATGTGCGCAAGATGGGCGGGCTTTGGAAGCACCTGCCCCTAACCCGCTGGCACGGGCTCATCGGGGCCCTGGCCTTAGGGGGCCTGCCCCTCCTCTCGGGCTTCTGGTCCAAGGACGCCATCCTCACCGCCACCCTCACCTACCCCTTCGGCGGCCTGGGCTTCTACCTGGGGGCGCTACTGGTGGCGGTGCTCACCGCCATGTACGCCATGCGCTGGTTCGTCCTGGTCTTTCTGGGGGAGGAGCGGGGGCACCACCATCCCCATGAGGCCCCTCCGGTAATGCTCTGGCCCAACCACCTTTTGGCCCTGGGCTCGGTGCTGGCCGGGTACCTGGCCCTGCCCCATCCCCTGCCCAACCTCCTCGAGCCCTTCTTGAAGCCCACCCTGGCGGAGGTGGAGGCCCACCACCTCTCCTTGGGAGCGGAATGGGGCCTCATCGCCCTCTCGGGGGTGGTGGCCCTCGGGGGGCTCTGGCTGGGCTTCACCTTCTTCCAACGGAAAACCTTCCCCGCCTGGTACCTCACCTTTGAGGCCTGGAGCCGGGAAAGCTTCTATGCGGACCGGGTGTACAACGCCCTTTTGGTGAACCCCTTGAAGGCCTTGGCGGAGGCCCTCTTCCTGGGGGACCGTAGCCTCCTGCGCGGCTACTTCGGCCTGGGCGGGGGGGTACGTAGCCTAGGCCAAGGGATCACCCGGCTGCAGACCGGTTACCTAAGGGTTTATGCCCTTCTTTTCGTGCTGGGCGCTTTGCTGCTACTGGGGGTGATGCGGTGGTAATCCTGGCGATTCTTTTACCCCTTCTCTTGGGCGGTCTCCTCCTTTTAGGCCTTCCCCGCACCCTGGGGGTTTGGGGGGCGGGGTTAAGCTTCCTCCTCAACCTCTACCTCTTCCTCACCCACCCGGGCGGAATGGCCCACGAGGTAACCCTTCCCTTGCTTCCGGGGTTCGGGGTTTACTGGGCCTTTGGGCTGGATGGGCTTGCCGCCCTCTTCTTCCTCACCATCGGCCTTACCGTCTTCCTGGGGGCTTTGGTGGCCCAGGTGGAAGGCCGGTTCTTGGGCCTGGCCCTTCTCATGTCCGGCCTTCTCCTGGGGCTTTTCGCCGCCCGGGACCTTTTGGTCTTCTACCTGTTCTTTGAAGCGGCCTTGATCCCCGCCCTCCTCATGCTCCTCTTCTATGGCGGTGAGGGGCGGCATAAAGCCCTCTACACCTTCCTCCTCTTCACCCTGGCGGGATCCCTGCCCATGCTGGCCGCCATTCTGGCGGTGAAGGCCCTGGGGGGGAGCCCCAGCTTCCTCCTCGAGGACCTCCTGGCCCACCCGGTGGGGGGAAGCGTTGCCTTCTGGGTGTTTTTGGGCTTCGCCCTAGCCTTTGCCATCAAGACACCCCTTTTCCCCCTGCACGCCTGGCTTCCCCTCTTCCACCAGGAAAACCATCCCTCGGGGCTCGCCGACGCCATGGGCACCCTCTACAAGGTGGGGGTCTTCGCCTTTTTCCGCTTCGCCATCCCCTTAGCCCCGGGAGGATTTGCGGAACTTCAGGGGCTTCTCCTCTTCCTGGCGGCCATCTCCGCCCTATATGGCGCCTGGGTGGCCTTCTCCGCCAAGGACTTCAAGACCCTTTTGGCCTATGCCGGGGTTTCCCACATGGGGGTGGCCGCCTTGGGGGTCTTCTCCGGCACCCCGGAAGGGGCCATGGGGGGGCTTTACCTCCTGGCGGCCAGCGGGGTCTACACGGGGGGGCTTTTCCTCTTGGCGGGTAGGCTTTACGAAAGGCTTCACACCCTGGAGATCGGGCGCTTCCGGGGCCTAGCCGAAAGCGCCCCCGGGCTGAGCGCCCTGGCCCTTTTCCTGTTCCTGGCCATGGTGGGGCTTCCGGGGCTTTCCGGCTTTCCGGGAGAGCTTATGACCCTCCTTGGGGCCTACAAGGCCAGCCCCTGGCTCACCGCCCTCGCCTTCCTCTCGGTGATCGCCGGGGCCGCCTACGCCCTCACCGCCTTCCAGAAGGTCTTCTGGGAGGAGGGTCCAAGGGGGGCGGAGGACCTGAAGGGGGCGGAATGGCCCTTCGCCTTCCTGACGGTGGCCGCCTTGGTCCTCATGGGCGTCTTCCCCGGGTTCTTCGTAAAGGGCCTTGAGCCTCTGGCGGAGGCCTTCGCCAAGATCCTTGGAGGTGGCGCATGACCCTGATGGTGCTCACCGTGTTCTCCGTGGCCCTTACCCTTTTGGGCTTCTTCGTTTCCGTGCCCCTTTACAAACGGCTCACCATCCTGGGGCTCTCCTTGGCCCTTCTTTCCCTCCTTCTCACCTGGGGAAGGCCCTTCGCCCTTGGCCCCTACCAGGTGGACGGCATCGCCCAGGTCTTTACCCTGCTGGCCCTTTTGGGAGCCCTCTGGACCGTGGGGTTGGTGCGGAGCCGGCGCTTTGAGTTCTACCTCCTGGTCCTCTACGCCGCCTTGGGGATGCACCTTCTCGCCTCCACCCAAAACCTCATCCTGATGCTGGTGGCCCTCGAGGCCCTTTCCCTCCCCCTTTACGCCCTGGCCACCTGGCGGAAAGGGGAAGGTTTGGAAGCCGCCCTAAAGTACTTCCTCCTGGGGGCCTTGGCCGCCGCCTTCTTCCTCTACGGCACCGCCCTCCACTACGGGGCCACGGGCAGCCTCTTGGCGGGGACCCCTGGCGAAGGCCCCCTTTACGCCCTCGCCCTGGGCCTCCTCCTGGTGGGACTGGGCTTCAAGGTGGCCTTGGCCCCCTTCCACTTCTGGACCCCCGACGTCTACCAGGGTAGCCCCACCCCGGTGGTGCTCTTCATGGCCACGGGGGTGAAGGCGGCCGCCTTTGCCGCCCTGCTTCGGGTGGCCGCGCCGGGCGTCCCCGACGCCTTGACCCTCCTCATCGCCCTCTCCGTGATCCTGGGGAACCTGGCCGCCTTGGGCCAGCAGGAGGCGAAAAGGCTTTTGGCCTATAGCTCCATCGCCCACGCCGGGTACATGGCCTTGGCCCTCTACACGGGAAACGCCACGGCCTTGGGCTTCTACCTCCTCACCTACGTGCTGGCCACGGGACTGGCCTTCGCCGTGCTCTCGGAGGTCTCCCCCGACCGGGTGCCCCTAGAGCGGATCAAAGGCCTCTTCCACCAGGACCCTCTCCTCGGCCTGGGCCTTTTCCTGTCCTCCCTCTCCCTCCTGGGCCTACCTCCCCTGGCGGGCTTTTGGGGCAAGTACCTGGTCTTCAGCGAAGCGGCCAAGGCAGGCCAGTGGGGGCTCCTGGTGCTGGCCCTCCTCACCAGCGCGGTGAGCGCCTACTACTATCTGGCCTTGGGCTTGGCCGTGTTCCAGAAGGGGGCTGCCGAGGCCCACCCCCGTCCCTGGGCCCGGAGCGTGGCCCTGGGGGTAGCGCTTCTTCTCATCCTGCTGGGCCTCATTCCCGGAGCCGTGCTCCCCGCCCTGGCCGCGGGCTAAGCCCGTGGCCTTCCGGCCCTGGGGTACGGAAGGTATCCTGGGGCCCGGGACTTTTCCCCACACCAGGTTTACACTCAAGGCATGGAGGACCCCCTGGCCCATCTCCCGCGGGAGCTTTTGCACAAGGACCCCCTGGGGTACGTGGCCCGGGGGGCCCAGGCCTTGCCCAAGCACCTCCGGGGGGCCTGGCTCCTGGGGGTGGTAAGCGGCTTCCTCTGGCCGGAGGCCCCGCCGCCCAAGGACCTCTCCGCCTTTTTCCGCCGGAGCGAGGGGGCCTGGCGGGAGGCGGAGGCGTACTTCCTGGAGACGGGGCTGGACTTCCCGGTGCTGGTGAGCCAGTGGGCCAAGGAGGCCCTGGACCCCCTTCTCCACCGCAAAAAGGAACCTCCCTGGGAAAGCCTGGCCCTGGCCTTCCAGG
>NZ_CALLUR010000166.1:0-8929 GCF_938010445.1 uncultured Thermus sp. | reverse complement strand
GCTGGTCTTCCCGTACCCCGCCCCTCCGGCTAGGACCACCCCCGGGCTATGGCGGAACGCTTCCTCCACCAAGCGCCGAGGGCGGTCCCGCCGCACCTCCTTGGCCGTGCGCGGGGGGAGGAGCCTCGAGGGGGGCACCGGATAGGGCATGCTCACATTCTCCTAGTATCCAGGCCTCCGGGCAATGGCCCATTGACTCCGCCCCAGGCAGAAGGCCTGGCCCCGTGGAGGCTACCCCCAGGGAAGGACACCCCTCGTGTAACGGGGCTGTAACACCCAGAAGCTAACCTTGAGGCAAATGTTCGTCCGAGGGCTGGGGATTTACCTACCCGTCAAGCGCGTGTCGGCAGAGGAAATCGCCGCATCCTCGGGGCTTCCGGCAGAGGTGGTTCGGGAAAAGCTGGGGATCGTGGAAAAACCGGTACCGGGGCCCGAGGACCACCCCGCCGACATGGCCCTTTGGGCCGGCCAAGCCGCCCTCAAGGCGGCGAACATCCCTGCGGACGCCATCGACTGGGTGATCTCCATTGTGGAGGAGTACAAGGACTATCCCGTCTGGACCACAGCCCCCTACCTGGCCTGGGGCCTCGGGGCCTCGAGGGCCAAGGGGCTGGATCTCAACCAGAAGTGCGCCTCCCTCATGGGAGCCCTGGAGGTGGCCCGGGGGCTTTTCGCCACCCGCAAAGAGGCCCAGGTGATCCTGGTGGCGGGGGGCTACCGCAATGGGGACCTGGTGGACTACCAAGACCCCAGCACCCGCTTCCTCTACGACCTCGCCGCAGGGGGAGGGGCCGCGATCCTCACCCGGGAGGGACCTGGGCTACGGCTCCTGGGCCTTGCCCACCGCATGGACCCCACCCTGGCCCTGATGGTCAAGGTGCCTGTGGGGGGAACGCGAAGCCCGTTAAATCCGGACAACCTGGCAGAGTTCCGCCTGCGCGTGGAAAATCCTCAGGCTATGAAGGAACGCCTAGACCGCAGCTCCATCCCCACGTTCCTGGAGGTGATACGGGAGGCCTTGGGGGAAGCCGGCTATACCGAGGCTGACCTAGACTACCTGGCCCTTCTTCACATGAAGCGCTCCGCCCACCGGGCGGTGCTGGAAGGTCTGGGCCTGAGGGAAGACCAGTCCATCTATTTGGAACGCTTCGGGCACCTGGGCCAACTGGATCCTATCCTCTCCCTGAAGCTGGCCTGGGAGGAGGGGCTTTTGCGGGATGGAAGCCTGGTGGCCTTGGCGGCGGCAGGGGTGGGTTACTTCTACGGGGCAGCGGTGCTCCGTCTGGAAGGAGGGCTTTATGCTTGAGCCCAACTGGCTAGGAAGGCTTGCCGTATACCACCCCAAGCGCCAGGCCCTCTGGTTTCGCGGTGATTGGCTGACCTATGGGGAACTGTACCAAAGGGCCCGGAGGGCGGCAGGGACCCTGCAGAAGCTGGGGGTAGGCCCAGGGGACCGGGTGGGCCTACTGGCTTGGAACCATCCCGCTTACCTGGACCTCCTTTTCACCGCCCCCCTCCTAGGCCACATCCTCACTCCCTTCAACCACCGCCTGAGCTTGCCCGAGTTGCAAGCCCTTTACGCCTACACCGAACCCCAGGTGCTCTTCTACGGGGAAGGGTTCCAGGAAATGGCCCGGGCCCTTGATCCAAGGGCCCTTCCCCTCGAGGTCCTCCTCGAGGGAGCGGAAATAGAGGAGGCTACCAGGGTAGACCTGGAAGACCCTGCCCTCCTCCTCTTCACCGGGGGCACCACCGGCCTGCCCAAAGGCGCCCTGATCCCCTACCGTCAGCTTCTGATCAACGCCATCCAGACCGCCTTTTCCTGGGGGCTTACCCGGGAGGACCGCTACATCCTGGCCACCCCCATGTTCCACGCCGCCCTGAACGCCCTGGCCACCCCTCTCCTTTACCTGGGGGGGAGCGTGGTGATCCAAGAGCGCTTCCGCCCTGACGAGTACCTAGCCCTGGCCCAGGCCCACCGCCCCACCATCCTCTTCCTGGTACCTACCATGTTCCAGATGCTCCTGGAAACCCCAGGCTTCGCCGAAGCCGACCTTTCCTTTGTCCGCTTCGCCATCTCCGGGGGAGCCCCCTGCCCTAGCCCGGTGCGGGAAGCCTTCCGCAGGAAAGGGGTGCGCTTCAAGCAGGGCTACGGCCTCACGGAGTGCGGCGTGAACTGCTTCACCCTGGAGCTGGAAGAGGCCGAGGCCTACCCCGAGAGCGTGGGCCGGCCCATGCCCCACTTGAAGGCCCGCCTGGTGCGGGAGGATGGAAGAGAAGCCCAGGTGGGGGAAGCCGGGGAGCTTTGGCTTTCGGGAAGCGTGGTCATGAAGGGGTATTTCCGCCGCCCCGAGGAGAACGCCAAGGCCTTCGTCTATGACGGGGAAAGGCTCTGGCTTAGGACCGGGGACCTGGCCTTCCAAGATGAGGGAGGCCGCTTCTACATCGCAGGGCGCAGGAAGGACATGTTCATCTCGGGGGGGGAGAACGTCTACCCCGGGGAGGTGGAGCGAGCCCTCTACGACCACCCAGCGGTACGGGAGGCCGCCGTGGTGGGGGTACCGGACCCCAAGTGGGGTGAGGTGGGGGTAGCCTTCGTGGTCCTAAGGGAACCGCTAGAGTCAGAGGCCCTTCGCGCCTTCCTGCGGGAGCGCCTGGCGGGGTACAAGGTCCCCAAGCACATCGTCTTCATGGAGGAACTCCCCAAGTCCGGCCCAGGAAAGGTGCATAAGGAAGCGTTGAAGAGAATGTGGGAGGCGGAGCATGGCCAGGCTTAGGTACCGCATAGAAGGTAGGGGTCCTAAGGTAGTGCTTCTCAACGGGATCTTTCAACGCCTGGAGAGCTGGGATCCCGTGCTGCCCCACCTCGAGGGCTACACCGTACTCCGCTACGACATGCGGGGCCAAGGGGAAAGCGAAGCCCCAGAGGGTTTCTACACCCCAGAGGTCCACGCCCAGGACCTCCTCGGGCTCCTCGAGGAGCTGGGCTGGGAAGACGCCGCCTTAGTGGGCCTTTCCAATGGGGGGATCGTGGCCTTAAAGGCCGCCCTCCTGGCCCCTCATCGCTTCCGGGGGCTGGTTCTGGCCTGCACCACCCCCTACCTGGACCCCGCCTTAAGGGCCAAGGTGGAGAGCTGGCTTTACGCCCTTAGAGCTGGGGGCACCCCCTTGCGCCTTAGGGTAGCCCTACCCTGGGTATTTGGGGCCCACTTCCTCAACACCCACCCCGACCTTTTAGAGGAAGAAGGCCTTGCTTCCCTGATGGCCCAGTCTCCGAATGAGAAAGCTCAGGAAAGGCTTCTTTTAGGTTTTCTTGCCCTACAGGACCTCAGGCCTGAGCTTCCGCGCCTTGCCTTACCCGCCTTGGTCCTTTATGGGGAGGAAGATCTGCTTTTCCCCAAGCCCTATGCGCAAGCCTTGGCTGAGGCCCTTAGGGCGGAGCTTCAAGCCTTGCCTACGGGCCACGCGGCGTCCCTGGAGGATCCCCCTGCCTTCGCCCGTGCCGTGAGGCAGTTCCTGGAGGTAGTCCATGCTTAGCTACTTGGAAAGCGGTACCGGAACCCCGGTGGTTTTAGTCCACGGCAACTTTGCCTGCAAGGAATGGTGGCGGGAACTCTTGCAAGATCCCCCAGAAGGGGCCTGGCTCCTGGCCCCTGACCTGCCGGGCTTTGGTGAAAGCCCAGTTCCTGAGGATTTCTTCCCTTCCATCCCCGCCTACGCAAAAGCCCTTACAGACTTTCTGCGGGAAAAGGAGGTAGAGGAAGCCATCCTGGTGGGTCACTCCCTAGGGGGTGCGGTGGTTATGGAAGCGGCGGACGAGAAGACACGGGGGCTGGTGCTCATCAACTCCGCCCCACCCTCGGGGTTGAAAACCCCAGAAGCCTATTACCCTATCCTGGAAAGCTACCAGTACAACCGGGAAGCCCTGGCCCAGGCCCTAGCTGCCATGGCCCCCACCCGTAGACCCCCCTGGTTCCCCGAGCTGGTGGAGAAAGCCCAAAGGATGCACCCCGCCCACTTCCAAGGCAATGCCCGGGCCCTGGCGGCGTGGCGGCTGGAAAGGGCGTACCCGGGGCCGGTTCTGGTGATCCACGGGGCCATGGACCCCCTCGTGACCCGGGCCCTGGCCGAGGAAACGGCGGCTTTCTTCCCCAGGGGTAGGCTTTTGCTTCTAGAAAACATAGGCCACTCAGTGAATCTGGAAAATCCCGGGTTGCTAAAAGGCATCTTAGAGGACTTCCTCAAGGAGGTGCACGGTGAAATTCAAGGTGGGAGATAAAGCCAGCTACACCCAAACCATCTCCGAGACCCACGTGGCCCTTTTCGTGGGAGCGGTGGGGGATACCAATCCCTTACATGTGGACGAAGCCTATGCCCAAGGAAGCCGCTTTGGCCGGCGCATCGCCCAGGGGATCCTGGTGGCGGGCCTCATCTCCACGGTGATCGGCACCAAGCTCCCGGGCACCGGGGCTGTATACCTCTCCCAGACCTTGCGCTTCCTAAAGCCCACCTACCTGGGGGATACCATCACCGCCACCGCAACGGTGAAGGGAGTGCGCGAAAGGGAAAAGGGGGGATTCGTCCTCACCCTTGACACCGTGTGCACAAACCAGCGCGGAGAAACGGTTATAGAAGGCGAGGCCGTGGTGCTTTACGAGGAGCCTACGGGCGCAAAGCCCTAGGGAAAGGAGGCGCGTATGGGAAAAGTAGTGGGATTTTTGGTTCTGTTGGCCGGGCTCGCATGGGCCCAGGTTCCCCTGAAGGTGGGGGTCATCCTCCCCCTCTCCGGGGCCTCTGCGGTTTCGGGTAAGGCAGCGCTGAACGGCATCCAGCTGGCCGCCGATGAGGCCAACGCCGCCGGTAAGGTGAGGCTGGAGCTGGTGGTGGTAGACGACGGCACCGACCCTGCCAAGGCGGTTCCTGCCTTCACCAAGCTTATGACCGTGGACAAGGTGGACATCGTGATCGGCGGCCTAGCCAGCGGTGTCACCTTCGCCCTCTCCGGTCCCGTGAAGCAGTACGGCCCCCTTTTCCTGGTTATCGGAGCCGCCAGCTCTGTAGTAGAGCAGGCTTTTGAGGGATATCCCCTATTTTTCCACTACCACCCCTGGGACTACCACAATGTGGCCGCCGCCCTGCAGTTCTTCCAGTATTTGAACCGGGAACACGGAGCTAAGAAGGTGGCCATCCTCTACGAAGACGGGCCCTTCGGCTCCGCAGGCATCGGGGTTTACAAACAGCAACTGGAAAAACTGGGCTACCAGGTACAGGCGGAACCCTTCAAGGCAGGGAGTGGGCAGTTTACCGCCATCCTGACCCGCTTCCGGGCCTTTGCTCCCGACATCCTTTACTGGATTGGATACGATGTCGACGCCTTGCCCATCGCCACCCAGGCCAGGCAGGTGGGGCTCAGGCCCAAGCTCATCTATGGCGCTCCCCCCTCCTGGCCCATCGGTTTTGAGAAAAACCCCCTTTCCAATGACATCGCTGGCATGACCGCCTGGTTACCCACGGTGGCCAACGCCGAGTCCCGGCGCTTCGTGGAAGCCTACCGCAAGAAGTACGGGGAAGTCACGGAGGAATACATGGCCCCCATGGGCTACACCATCCTCAAAAGCCTAGCCCTGGCGGCGGAAAAGACAGGCAGTGCCGACAAAAACCGCATTGCCGAGGCCTTGGCTGGCCTCAAAATGCCCACGCCCTTTGGCCTTCTGTCCTTCAAACCCTCGGACACGGGCCGCACCAAGTACCAAGGGTTTGGCCCGGAGATCTGGTTCCAGTTCCAGTACCTCCAGGGAAGCCGTCGCCCCGTTTTCCCCAAAGAAGTAGCCACAAGGCCCTTGCGCTACCCCGGGGAGTACTACCTAAGATAGGGAGCCTCTAGGAAGACCATGGAGCTCCTGTTGCAAACCCTCCTAAACGGCTTTCTCATGAGCGGCATCTACGCCCTGGTGGCCACGGGTCTGGCCCTTTCCCTAGGGGTGGTGGGAATCGTCAACTTCGCCCACGGGGAGTTTT
Source organism: uncultured Thermus sp. (assembly GCF_938010445.1). Taxonomy (NCBI): domain Bacteria; kingdom Thermotogati; phylum Deinococcota; class Deinococci; order Thermales; family Thermaceae; genus Thermus; species uncultured Thermus sp. Next base: position 2,911 of record NZ_CALLUR010000166.1, on the reverse strand, counting down.
TGATGATGGGGGCCTTCCTCTCCTACCTGCTCTTCGCCTTCCGGGGGATGGACCCCCTCCTCTCCCTGGGCCTGGCCTTCCTCGCCGCCTTCGTGGTGGGTGCCCTTACCTACCAGGGCTTGATCCGACCGGTGTTGCGGGCCGCCGAGCTCAACCAGATGCTCCTCACCTTCGGCCTGTCCATCCTCCTGCAAAACCTCGCCCTCCTCCTGTTCGGGGCCGACACCCGGGTGGTGGCCCCGCCTTACCAGGCCACCACCCTCTCTTTAGGACCCTTTTTCCTAGGAGCTGTGCCCTTTGGGGCCTTCTTACTTTCCCTTGACATCCTCCTAATGCTCCAGGTCTTCCTCACCCGAACCCGATTCGGCCTCGCCATGCGGGCCGTGTCCCAAAACCGGCTAGCTCCTGGCCTTTTGGGCATCGAAGCGGACAGGGTTTATCTCCTGGCCTTTGGCCTTGCCGCTGCCCTAGCCGGCGTAGCCGGGGTCATGTTATCGGTGATGCTTTACGCCAGCCCCACCGTGGGTTTCGTCTTCACCCTGAAGTCCTTTGCCATCGTGGCCCTGGCCGGGCTTGGCAACCTGAAGGGGGTGGTGCCCGCCGCCTTGGTGCTCGCCATGGCGGAGGCTCTGGTGAGTACCTATCTACCGGGAGGGGGCGGGCTTGTGGAGGCGGTCTTCTTTCTGGTTCTGTTTTTGGCCCTGGTAGGCCGGGCCTGGAGGAAGGCATGAAGGGTTTCGGCCACTTCCCCTTGATTCTCCTCTCCCTCGTCCTCTTTGCCCTGCTACCTTTTCTTCCCTTCGGGGTTTGGCAGGCCTTTCTCCTGGACGTGGGCTTTTTCGTCCTCCTCTTCACCGCTCTAGCCCTTTCTTGGGACTTGGTGGCCCGGACAGGGCAGCTCTCCCTAGCCCACGGAGCGTTCTTTGGCTTGGGGGCGTACAGCGCCGGGCTTCTGGCTCCGCAACTGGGTACCCTTCCCGCCCTCCTCTTGGGGGCCCTGACAGCGGGAGCCGGTGCCCTCGTCCTAGGGTCGGTGACCCTTCGCCTCCACGGCCTGTACTTCGCCATCGCCAGCCTGGCCTTCAGCGAGGTGTTGCGCACCCTGGCTTTGAAGCTACCCTTTACAGGGGGACCCATCGGTCTGCCTGTGCCCCCTCCCTTTGCCGGAGCCTGGCCTTTGGCAACGTACTACCTGAGCTTTGGCGTTCTCCTTCTGGCAACGGCTCTAAGCCTTTGGGCGGAAAGGAGCCCCTTCCGCCTCGCCCAGGCCGCCACCCGGCAATCGGAGGCCGTGGCCCGGGTCTTAGGCGTGCGGGTGGTTCAGGTGAAGCTTTGGTCCTTGCTCCTGGGGAGTTTGGTTGCCGGACTTGCCGGTGGCGTCTACGGGATGAAGACCTTGTTTCTCTCCCCTTACGATGCCTTCAGCTTGGGAAGGGCTGTGGAAGCCCTGGTCATCCCCATTTTTGGTGGCCTCTACACCACCTTGGGGCCCTTGGTGGGCGGAGTGGTGTTGGTAAGCCTCGAGCAGGCCCTCAGGCTTTGGATCAAAGAGGGTTACCTGGTGGTCTACGGAGCCATCCTCATCTTGGTCATTCTCTTCCTCCCCCGCGGACTGGTGGGGATACTGGGGAGGCGCCGTGGGTAAGGTCTTGGAAGCGGCAGGGGTAAGCAAGCGCTTCCTGGGGCTCCAGGCCCTAAAGGAGGTAACCCTCCATCTGGAGGAGGGGGAGATCCTAGCGGTGATCGGCCCCAATGGGGCTGGCAAGAGCACCCTCTTGAACCTTCTTTCAGGTCTAATAAAGCCCGACCAGGGCCGGATCCTCTTCCTGGGGCAAGACATCACCCACCTCCCTCCGGAAGCCCGCACCCACCTGGGCCTAGGGCGGGCCTTCCAGATCGTGCAGCCTTTTCCCGAGCTGACCGTGCGGGAGAACCTTCTGGTAGGGGCCCTCTTTGGCAAGCCAGGAACGTCCCGGAAGGAAGGGGAAGCCTGGGTGGAGGAGGTGTTGCACCTCACGGGGTTGCAATCTCGGTCCGAAGCCTTAGCGGGGGATCTCACCCTTTTGGAGGACAAGCGCCTGGAGCTGGCCCGGGCCCTGGCCACCCGGCCCAAGGTTCTCCTCCTGGACGAGGTGATGGCTGGCCTCCGACCCAAGGAGGCTGAAGAGGCGGTGGCCCTGGTTAAGCGGATCCGTGAAACCGGGGTTTCCATCCTTTTCATTGAGCACGTGATGCCGGTGGTGCGGACCTTGGCCGACCGGGTGGTGGTCTTGGATTACGGCGAGGTGATCGCCGAAGGCACCTACCAGGAGGTGGCGCAGGACCCAAGGGTGCGGGAGGCTTACCTGGGGAGGAGGGCATGAGGCTCGAGGTGCAGAATCTGGAAACGGGGTACGGCAAAGCCCAGGTGCTCTTCGGCCTAGACCTGGTGGTGGGCGAAGGGGAACTGGTGGCCCTTCTGGGAGCCAATGGGGCCGGCAAAACCACCTTGCTTCGGACCATCTCCGGGCTGATCCCGCCCTGGCGGGGAAAGGTCCTTTGGGATGGGGAGGACCTCCGGAGGTTTTCCCCGGCCCGACGGGCCCGGCTTGGTCTCGGCCATGTACCGGAAGGCCGGCAACTCTTTCCCCTGATGACCGTGGAGGAAAACCTCCGTCTAGGGGCTGCTTTTCTGGCCCCGGAAAGGGAGAGGGAGGGTTTTGAACGGGTCTTTGCCCTCTTCCCCCGTCTATACGAAAGGAAGAGGCAACTGGCAGGTACCCTCTCCGGGGGGGAACAGCAGATGCTGGCCATCGCCCGGGCCCTCATGGGCTTCCCCAAAATCCTCCTGGTGGATGAGCCTTCCCTAGGACTCGCCCCCCGCCTAGCCGAGGAGGTGCTCCTTTCCCTTAAGCGGGTGGCGGAAGAAGGG
>NZ_CALLUR010000165.1:0-9104 GCF_938010445.1 uncultured Thermus sp. | reverse complement strand
GTGAGGAAGCGCTCGGCGAACTGGGGGTAGCGGGCGAAGCGGCTTTCCGGCGGGATACCTTCATCGTACCGTCCGGTGAGCATGCCCATGGCCAAGGGGCTCCAGACCACCAGGCCCATGCCGAAGCGCTGGGCTTCGGGGAGGATCTCCCCTTCCACCCGCTCGCGGTAGAGCATGGAGTACTGGGGTTGCTCCACCACGGGCGGGTGGAGGCCATTTTCCCGGGCGAAGGTCACTGCCTCAGCAATCCTGGCGGCGGGCCACTCCGAGGTACCCCAATAAAGGGCATAGCCCTTCTCCACGATGGTGTGCATGGCGTAGACGATTTCCTCCATGGGCACCTCGGGGTCATAGCGGTGGGCGAAGAAGAGGTCCACGTAGTCGGTCCCTAAGCGCTTTAAGCTTTGGGTAATGCTTTCCAGAAGGTGCTTGCGGCTTAGGCCCCGGTCGTTGGGATCCTCCGACATGGGCCAATAGGCCTTGGTGGAGAGGACCAGGGTGTGCCGGGGAAACTCTGAGAGCACCTCCCCCATCACCTCCTCCGCCAGGCCCCGGGCGTAGACATCGGCGTTGTCAAAGAAGTTGATCCCGCCCTCGTAAGCGATCCTCACGATCTCCCGGATGGTTTCCTTGTCCTTCACCACATCCCCAAAGGTGACCCAGGCCCCTAGGGAGATCTCGGAAACCTTGAGGCCCCACTTGCCCAGCTTGCGGTAGCGCATCTCGCCCATGGCCCCCTGAGTTTACCCCTGGGGTCCGGCGGTGACCAGTGGGTCAGTCCTCCACCTCCAGCACCCCACCCGGGGCCTGGAAGCCGATCCCCTTGTGGGTGCCGTCGCAGAAGGGCTTGTTGGCCGAGCCCCCGCAGCGGCACAGGAAAACCCGGGGCCTTTCCAAGACCTCCTCCCTTTCCCCTATCCGGATCCGGAAGCGTTTTCCCTCTAGCCGGATGGGGCCGTTTTCCAGGAACTCGAGCCGCATGGGGCCATTTTAGACCCTGGGCGTTGGGCCAAGTGGTATGCTCGGTCCAACTATGAAACGCCTCTTGCGGGTTTTAGCCTGGCTTCTGGGCCTGGCGGTTGCGGCCCTTGGCCTTTTGGCCTTGGGGGCCTACGTGACCTTGCGGGCTTCTTTGCCTCAGGGGGAAGGGCGTATGGCCCTAAAGGGCCTGGATGCCCCGGTGGAGGTGGGGCGGGATGGAAGGGGGGTGGTGCGCATCCGGGCCCAAAGCCTTGAGGATCTCTTCTTTGCCCAAGGCTTTGTCCACGCCCAGGAGAGGCTTTGGCAGATGGAGTTCCAAAGGCGGGTGGGCCAGGGAAGGCTTTCCGAGGTGCTGGGGGAGGCCACCTTGGCCCAGGACCGTTTCTTGCGGACCTGGGGCTTTTACCGGGCGGCCCAAGAGGCCTACGAGAGGCTTTACCCTGAGGAAAAAGTGGCGGTGGACGCCTATGTGGCCGGGGTGAACGCCTTCTTGCAAAGCGGGGCGCCCTTGCCCCCGGAGTTCCGCCTCCTTGCTTTCCGCCCCGAGCCCTGGACCGGTCCCGACGTTCTGGTCTGGGCCAAGATGATGAGCTTTGACCTCAGTGGCAACTGGGAGGAGGAGCTTTTGCGCCATCGCCTCCTGGCCCGGGGGATCCGCCCGGAAAGGCTTCTTGAGCTTCTCCCCCCGTACCCCGAGGAGGCCCCCACCGTCCTCCAAGGCGAGGACCTAAGGCTTCCCCTGAACCGGGAAGAGGCCCCGGCAGCCCTTCTCCAGATGGCCCCGCCCCGCTTTATGGAGGCCAGCAACAACTGGGTGGTGGCGGGAAGCCGCACCACCACGGGGAAGCCCCTTCTGGCTAACGACCCCCACCTGCGCCTGGGGGCGCCAAGCCTCTGGTTCCTCATGGCCCTGGAAGCCCCCGGTTACCAGGTCATCGGGGCCAGCCTTCCCGGGGTCCCCGGTATCGTGATCGGGCGCAACGACCGCATCGCTTGGGGCGTTACCAACGTGGGGGCGGACGTGCAGGACCTCTACCTCCTGGAGGACGTGGAGGGCCAGGGGTACCGCTACCAGGGCCAGGTCCTTCCCTACCGGGTGCGGGAGGAGCGCATCCGGGTGAAGGGGGGTAGGGAGGAGACCCTCCAGGTGCGGGAAACCCTGTACGGTCCCGTGATCACCGACGCCCTGGAGGACCCCCCTAAGACCCCTATGGCCCTGCGCTGGGTGAGCCTGGATGCGGAGGACCATATCCTCATGGCCTATCTGGGGATCAACCGGGCGCGTAACTTTCAGGAGTTCGTGGCCGCCCTAGGCCACTACTCCGCCCCCAGCCAAAACTTCGTCTATGCCGATGTGGAGGGGAATATCGGCTACATCGCTCCTGGGAAGTTCCCCATCCGCAAGGAGGGGCACACCGGGATGGTGCCGGTGCCGGGCAATGGGGCGTGGGACTGGCAGGGTTACCGCCGGCCCGAGGAGTGGCCCCAGGTGCTGAACCCCCAAGAGGGCCTTATCGTCACCGCCAACAACAAGGTGACCCCCGAGGGCTTTCCCTATGCCCTCACCTACGACTGGGCCGAGCCCTATCGGGCAGAGCGCATAAGGGAGCTCCTCCTGGCCAAGGAAAAGCTTTCTCCCGCCGATATGCAGGCGGTTCAGCAGGACCAAAAAAGCCTGCTTTTCCGGGATTTCCGTCCTGTTTTGGAGCTTCTAAATCCCCTTTCCGAAAGGGGCCGGGCTTGGAGGGAGAGGCTTTTGGCCTGGGATGGGGTGATGGGCCAGAACTCGGAGGAGGCCTTGGTCTTCGCCCTGTGGTACACGGAGCTCACCCGTCTGCCCGCCCAGGAGGTGGGGGAAGCCTTTTGGGATGAGCCCCGGTATCTCCTGAAGGCGCTTAAGGAGGGGGACAAGAACTGCGACCAGCCGGAAACCGAGTACCGGGAATCCTGCCTGGATTTTGCCGCCTTGGCCTTGGAGAGGGCTTTGGACCGGAAGGAGGCCCTTAAGGTGCGCTCCTGGGGGGCGGTGCACCGGGCGGTCTTCCCCCATGCGGTTCTCACCCATACCCCTTTGAAGCGCTTTACCGACAGGATGGTTTCCTTCGGCGGCGACCGGTACACGGTGAACGTGGGCCCCTTTGATCCCACCACCCTTCTCATGAGCCACGGGCCCAGCTACCGCCAAATCGTGGACCTTGCCCAGACAGAAGCCTCCCTCTTCGTCCACCCCATGGGCCAGACGGGGCATTTCCTATCCGCCCATTACGCCGATCTCCTTCCCGGGTGGGCCCAGGGCCGCTACCTTTCCATGGCCTTCCGGGCGGAGAGGGAAAAGGTTCTGCTTTTGGAGCCGGGGCGGTAGGGTTGGGCCACCCCGGCCAATCCTCTTTTCGGGCCACGCTCCTTGGGCCCCTACGGAGCACGATGTGGCGAGAAACGGGATCACTCCTCCTTCTCTAGCTTCTGGAAATGCTCCAGCACCTCCCGCACCCTATCGTGGACCCAGTAGGCCTTGCGCCCGAAGAGGAGTTCAATGGCCTCGTCCACCCCTTCCACCGCATAGAGGTGGAAGCGCCCTTTCTCCACCGCTTCCACCACCTCCTTGCGCAGGGTCAGGTGGGGAAGGTTGGATTTGGGCAGGACTACCCCTTGGGTCCCTGTAAACCCTAAGGTGGAGCAGACCCGGAAAAACCCTTCCACCTTCTCCGCCACCCGGCCCACGGCCAGCACCCGGCCCGTCTGGTCCAGGCTGCCGGTGACCGCCAGGTCCTGGCGTAGGGGAAGCCCGGAGATGGCGGAAAGCACCGCCAAAAGCTCCGCCAGCCCCGCGGAATCCCCTTCAATGCCCCCATAGCTTTGCTCAAAGACCAGGCTCACCGTGGCGGAAAGAGCCCCCAGGCTGGCATAGGTGCCCCTTAGGTAGCCGGCCAGGGTGAGGACTGCCTTGTGGAAGACCTGCCCCCCCAGGCCCACCTCCCGGTCTATGGAGAGGATGCCTTCCCGCCCGGGGCCCGCCTGGGCGGTGATGCGCACCGGCCGCCCCTGGGGCAGGGGGCCTTCCACCACCACCAGGCCGTTGATCTCGCCGGTCCGCATCCCCTGGACCTCCAGGGCCACCACCCCCTCCTCCAGGTCCTTGAGGTAGAGCTCCTCCTCGAGGCCAAACCGCTCTTCCCGGGTCTGGATGGCTTCCTCCACCGCTTGGCGGTCCAGGGGACGGCGGAAGGCCTGGGCTTCCTGGGCCAGGTCCAAAAGGCGGTAAAGCCGGGCATCCAGCCTCTCCTTGTGCCCCGCCCAGCGCCGGGCCTCGTCCGCCAGGGCGGAGAGACCCTCGGGGGTCAGGGCCACCCCCTGGGCCTCTAAAAATCCCCCCAGGTAGGCCACGTTCTCCTGGGTGTAGGGGATCTCCGGGCTAAACTCCACGCGGAAGGGGAATAGCTCCAAAAACTCCTCGTCTTCCTCCAAAAAGGCCATCACCTCAGGGGGGCCCACCAAAAACACCTGGGCCTCGAGGGGGGCGGGCTTGAGGCGGGGGCCCTTGACCTCGGGCCTGGGGGCTAAGGGCTCCACCTCCTTGGTGGCCAGAGCCCGCTTCAAAAGGGTATAGCTCCCCAGCTCCCACACCCGGTGGGCCTCCAGGACCAAAACCCCCCCCGTGGCCCGGTGCAGGGCCCCGGGGCGCAAAAGCCCCAGGTGGGTGGAGAGGTGGCCCTCTTGCATCTCGTACTCCAGGTGGCCGAAAAGCCTTTCCGGACTGGGGTTAGGCTCGTAGACCACCCGGCTTCCCCCCTCCACCAGAAGGCGGGGTAGGAGCCTTTCTAGGGCCGGGGTTTCCTCGAGGGCCGCCGCCCGCAGAAGGGTTTCCGTGATCCAGTCCAGGTACCGTCCCGCCTGGGGAAAGCGCCCTTTCAACTCCAGGGCCTTGGGCAGGAGGAAGCGCTCGGCAAAACCCCGCCTCAAGGCGGCCACCTCTGCCTCCGCGCGCTGGCGCACGTCCACGTAGGCCAAGACGGTTTCCTCCAGCTTGGCGGAAAGCTCCGGGGGCAAGGGACCCTTGCCCGAAAGCCTCAGGCCCTCTTCGCCTTCCAAAAGGGCAAACCCATAGCCCTCCGCCTCCTGGGCCAGGGCCTTCAGTAGGGCTTCGGCCTCCTTCTCGTAGCGGGCCTCCACCAGGCTTTTGGCGTAGAGGAAGCCCTTTTCCCGGAAGAGGGCGGGAGTGAACTCGGAAAGGAGGGCCTCCACCCCTTCCACCAGGGCCCGGCCCTGGCCCTCCGGGAGGAGAAGGGGAAAGGCCTCCTCCCCCAAGGGCAGGTAGACCAGTTCTTCCTTGGGAAAGGTGCGCCCTTCCAGGAGGGCGAGGAGGCGTTTCCTCTTGCCTAGACCGCTTGGCCCCACCAAATAGCCGTGCCCCCCCTGGCGGAAGGCGGCCTCGAGGGCCTTTAGAGCCCGCTCCTGGCCAAAGAAGAGGGGCGCGGGCTTAGGATGTATGGGCGGGGTGAACCAGCGCAAGGGGAAGACCCGCATCGGGCTCCACTATACCCGGACGTTTGCCCCCGGGCTTTGGGGTAAACTGGCGGGCAAAGGAGGGATTCCATGGTGAAGGTGGAGGTTTTGGGGATGATCCTGGCGGGGGGGCAGGGAAGCCGCCTTTATCCCCTTACCGCCAAGCGGGCCAAGCCGGCGGTGCCCTTCGGGGCCAAGTACCGCATTATTGACTTTGTTCTTAATAACTTCGTGAACTCCGGGATCTACTCCATCTACGTGCTCACCCAGTTCAAGGCCCAGTCCCTCACCGAACACATCCAGCGCTACTGGCGCTTCGGGGCTTTTTTGGAGGACCACTTCATCCTTTTGGTGCCCGCCCAGATGTACCGCTATGAGGAGCTGGGCCCCGTCTGGTACCGGGGCACCGCCGACGCCATCTACCAGAACCTGCACCTGGTACACAACCATGCTCCCCAGGCGGTGGCCATCTTCGGAGGGGACCACATCTTCAAGATGAACATCCGCCACATGGTGGAGTACCACTACGAAAAACGCGCCGACATTACCATCGCCGCCTACCCCGTGCCGGTGGAGGAGGCCAGCCGCTTCGGGGTTTTGCAGGTGGACCCGGACTGGCGCATCACCGAGTTCCAGGAGAAGCCCAAAAGCCCCAAGCCCCTACCCAACAAGCCCCACCTGGCCCTGGCCTCCATGGGCAACTACATCTTCCGTACCGAGGCCCTCTTTGAGCTCTTAGAGGCCGATGCCAAGGAGGCCGCCTCCAGCCACGACTTTGGCAAGGATGTGATCCCCAGGGCCCTCAAGGAGGGGTATAGGGTCTTTGCCTATGATTTCCACCGCAACCCCATCCCCGGCCAGGAGGGTCCCAACCTGTACTGGCGGGATGTGGGCACCCTGGACGCCTACTTTGAGGCCAGCATGGACCTGGTCAAGGTCATTCCCGAGTTTGACCTCTTCAACCCCGAATGGCCCCTAAGGACCGCCAACCTCTTCAGCCCCCCTGCCAAGTTCGTGCACGAAACGGGGGAGCGGGTGGGCCGGGCGCTGAACAGCCTTCTGGCCGGGGGCGTCATCGTGAGCGGGGGCACGGTGCGGGAGTCGGTCCTCTTCCGCCGGGTGCGGGTGAACTCCTACAGCCTGGTGGAGCGCTCCGTCCTCTTTGACGACGTGGAGGTGGGCCGCTACTGCAAGATCCGCAACGCCATCATTGACAAGGACGTGAAGATCCCTCCCCATACCGAGATCGGCTACGACCTGGATGCCGACCGTGGCCGGGGCTTCACCGTTACCCCGGAAGGGGTGGTGGTGGTGCCCAAGGGCTACCGCTTTTAGCCATGGAGAAGCATCCGGGTAAGCTTTTCTACCGCCTTACCCGTCTTGCCCAGGGGGAGGAGCTTCCCCTAAAGCGGAAGCCCAAGGCCAAGGTCTACGCCAATCCCCTGGAAACCCAGGCCCTGCCCCCCTTCCGGGAGGAGGGGGGACCGCCTTTGTTCCGGGTGCTTTCCCAGCTTAGGCCCCTTTTGCCCGAGGTGGGCTCGGCCCTTACCCTGAAGGACCTTTCTCAGGTCCTCTATCCCTTGGCGGAGCGCTTGGGGAGGCGGGGGTTTCCCTCGGCGGGGGAGGCTTACCCCTTGGAGGTGTATTTGGTGGTGCGCCGGGTGGAGGGGGTGTTCCCTGGGGTGTACCATTACTTCCCCAAGGAGCACCAGCTCTTCCAGATTGCCGCCAAGGTGGAGGAGGCCTCCTGGTCGGAGGCCCTTTTGGGGCTGGATTTGGGGAAGGCGGCGGCCCTTTTAGTCTTCACCCTGGTGCCGGAGCGGAGCGAGGCCTTGTTTGGGCTAAGGGGGTACCGGTATGCTCTTTTGGAGGCAGGCTATGCTGCGGGCCTGGTCCTCTTGGCGGCGGTGGGCCAGGGTTTGGCCGCCTACCCGGCGGAAACCTTTTATGATGAGAGCGTGGCCCGGCTCTTGCGGCTTCCGGAAGGGGAGTATCCGGGAGCGGTGGTGATTTTGGGGCGTTAGGATTGACGGGGTATTTGGGAAGGCCTTATGGCGAGGATTCTCTTGGTGGAGGACGATCCCCAAGTGGGGGAGCTGGTTAAGCGGTTTTTGGAGAAGGAGGGGCTTGGGGTGGACTGGGCCCGCACGGGCCGGGAGGCCTTGCATCAGGTCTGGAATAGGGCCAAGCCGGACCTGGTGGTCCTGGACCGGGGGCTTCCCGATATGGAGGGCCTCGAGGTCCTCAAGGCCTTGCGGGACCTGGACCCTTGGCTCCCGGTTTTGCTCCTAACCGGTAAGGCCGACGAGGACAGCCGGGTGGAGGGGCTTCTGGAGGGGGCGGACGACTACCTGGGCAAGCCCTTCTCCCTTAAGGAACTTTTGGCCCGTATCAAGGCCCTTCTCCGCCGAAGCGGCAAGGAGGGTAGGCGGCATTTTGGCCCCTTGGAGCTGGACCTGGAGGCCAAGAAGGCCTACCTGGAGGGTCAGCCCTTGAAGCTTTCCGCCACCGAAACCAACCTCCTCTTTGTTCTGGCCCAGACCCCGGGAAGGGTGTACACCCGGGAGGAACTTTTGGAAAGGGTTTGGGGGCCAGATTTTGAGGGCTCCGAGCGGGTGGTGGACGCCTATATCCGCCTCTTGCGTAAAAAGCTCAAGGACAACCCCCAGGCTCCCCGGTTCATAGAAACCGTGGTGGGGATGGGGTACCGTTTCCTGGGCGAGTGATGGAGCGGGTGTTCGTCTACGGCACCCTGCGGCCCGGGGAAAGGAACTACCCCTTGGTGGAGGGGCGGGTGGTGAAGGTCCTGCCCGGGCACGTGGAGGGCTTTCGCCTTTTTCACCTGGCGGAGGGGCCCGGCCGTCCCTATCCTTACCCTGGCATGGTCCTTGGGGAGGGAAGGGTCTACGGGGAGGTCCTCTTTTTGCCGGAGGAGGCCCTTTCCCTCTTGGACGAGCTGGAGGAGGAGGGGATGGAGTACCGGCGGGTGCAGGTGCGGGTGGAGACGGAGGAGGGCCCCCTCTTGGCCTGGACGTACCTCTATTTGGGGGACCTCGAGGGGGCGGTGTTGGTGCCCCAAGGGGAATGGCACGACTCCCCAGGTTCCACCTAGGCGGGGCCTTGCCCGTCTAGCGCAGGTTAGAGGGGAAGCCCTTTTGCCGGCCTTGGGCGGGGTGCTTTCCAAGGGCTTCTTTTCCCAAGCATCGGGTACCGCGCCCTTGGGGATGCCCTACCGGTTCTTCACTGCACGGGGCCCCAGCCAGGCCTCATCTTGGCGACACCAGGGGAAAAGCGGGGCGCAAAAGGGTACTAAGCCTTCGGGGTAGAGGGGCTTTGGTTTGGTCCAAGCGAGCCTCGCGGGCATGTATAGTGCGCCTATGAAGGTCCTCATGGTGGCCCCTGAGGCCTACCCCCTGGCAAAGGTGGGCGGGCTTGCGGATGTGGTGGGAGCCTTGCCCAAGGCCTTGAAGCCCTTGGGGGTGGAGGCCAGCATCCTCCTTCCCTGGCACCGGGGCCTTAGGGCCAAGGGGGTAGGGGAGGTGGCCTATACCTTTGCGGGCCGGGAGGAAAGGGCCCCTTTGGGAGAGCGGGTGGAGGGAGGGGTGCGGTTTTTCCTCCTG
>NZ_CALLUR010000164.1:0-9916 GCF_938010445.1 uncultured Thermus sp. | reverse complement strand
TCACGAAGAACTGCAGGTCCGCATCCCCAGCCTCGGGGCCGGTTTGGGCCAGGACCCGGAGGTCGGCCCCGGGAAAGTCCTTCAGAAGGGCCTTCCCCTCCCGGTTGAAGGCCTCGGTGAGGGAGAAGATATCCTGCCGTTCCCCTTTGGGCTTGAGGACGATCTGCAGCTGGACCCGGCTGGGATCCCCCACCTGGGCCCCCCCGGTGGCGCTGGCCCCCACGGTGGTCACCACCCGCTTCACCGCGGGGTGGGAGAGGAAGTAGGCCTCGAGGACCCTGGCCGCCCGGTCGGAGACCGCCAAGGGGGTATCCTTGGGCAGGAGCAGGGTGGCGGTGAGGACCCCGGTGTCGGAGCGGGGGGTGAAGTTGAAGGGGATCCGGGGCAGGATGGGCAGGATGGAGAGGAAGGCCAAGGCGGCCAGGACCAAGACCCCCCCAGGCCGCCTTAGGACTAGGCCCAGGCTTCGGGCGTAGGCCTCGGTGAGGCGGCGCATACCGCCTTCGGCGCTGCCGTGGAGGAGGTGGGTGAGGGCCCCCGCCAGGTCCCAAAGGAAGCGGCCCAGGTAGCGGAGTAGGCCCAGAAAGGTAGGGTAGAGGGGAAGGAGCAGGAGGAAGAGGGGCCCCAAGCGGTACAGGAAAAGGGCCAGGCCCAGGCCCAAGGCTAGGCCCCAGGGCGTCCTAAAGCCCCGGCGGTAGGCCCAGCGCAGGTCCTCGGGCAGGAGGCGAAGGGCCAAGAGGGCTTCCCGAGGGCTTGGGGGCTCGGGGTCGGGGAAGTAGGCCAGGCGCACGGTGAGGAAGAGGAGGGCTTCCAGCCAGCTCACGGCGATGGCCGCGGCCATGCCCAGGCCGAACTGCTGGAAGATCTGGCCGATGATGCCGGGGAGGAAGCTGATGGGCAGGAAGACGGCCAGGAGGCTCAAGGTGGCGGCGGCCACGGCCACGGAAACCTCGCTGGCCCCCTTTAGCACCGCTTCCTTGGGGCTATAGCCCAGGCGGCGGTAGCGGTCAATGTTCTCCGCCACCACGATGGAGTCGTCCACCACGATGCCCACCGCCACGGTAAGGGCCAGGAGGCTGATGAGGTTGTAGGTGAAGCCCAGGAGGCCAAAGAGCAGGATGGCTCCCGAGAGGGTGATGGGGATGGCCAGGATCACGGAAAACACCGAGTTCAGCTTGCCCAGGAAGACCAGGACCACCACGGAAACCGCCACGGCCGCCAAGAAGGCCTCCCGTACCGTGTCCAAAACCGCGGCCCGGATAAAGCGGGTGCTGTCCAGGGCGATTTCCGTCTGGTAGCCCCGGGGAAGCTGGACCTCCCCTAGGGCCTTCTTGACCCCATCGGCCACGGCCACGGCGTTGGAGTCTGGGGTTTTGACCACCGCCAGGAGCACGGCGGGGCGGCCGTTTACCCGGTTCAGGGTGCTGGCCTCCTCCGCCCTTTCCTCCACCCGGGCCACATCCCCCACCCGTAGGCCACGGGAGGGATCCAAAAGGATGGCGGCCACCTCCTCGGCGGTGGCCGGGGTGTTGCGCAGGGTGTAGACCAGGCGCTTTTCCTCTTCCGTGAGGCTTCCCACGGGTAGGTTCAGGGCGGAGCTGGAAAGGGCCTGCACCACCTGGCCAGGGGCCACGCCCAGGGCCTGCAGGCGGTCGGGGTCCAGGTAGACCCGGATGGCCCGCCTGGGCGCCCCGGTGAGGCGGATGTCCGCCACCCCGGGGACCAGCTGGAGCCTGGGCTTTAGGGTGCGCTCCGCGTAGCGGAGCACCTGGGAAAGCTCTTCCCCGGGAGCCTCGAGGGCGATGTAGAGGATAGGGGTCGCCGAGGGGTCAAACCTCTGCACCACAGGGGGCGAGGCGTCCTTGGGAAGCTGGGCCCGGGCGGCGGCCACCTTCTGGCTCACCTCCACCGCCACCTTGTCCACATCCACCCCCTGCTGGAACTGCACGAAGACCAGGCTGAAGCCTTCCGTGGAGCTACTGCCGATGGTGTCCACCCCGCTTAGGGTGGAAAGGGCGTCCTCCAGGGGCTTGGATACCTGCTCCGCCACCTCCTCGGGGCCAGCCCCTGGGTAGCCCGTGGAAACCGCCACCACCGGCACGCTGAAACGGGGAAGGAGTTCCACCCCGAGCCCCAGCCCCAGGATTAAGCCCACCAGCACCAAGCCCACGAAGATGGCGGTGGCGAAGACGAAGCGCTCCACGAAAAAGGCCACCAGAGGGTTTTCCCTCACCGGACCACCTCCACGGGGTCGTTGTCCTTAAGGCCTTCGGGGACAGGATGGATCACCAGGCTATTGGGTTCCACGCCCTCCACCGCCGCCTGGCCGGCCTCCTGGGCCAGGAGGCGCACGGGAAGGCTTTGGGCTTTGCCCTCCTTGACCACAAAGACCCGGGCCTCCCCATTCCGGATCTGGATGCTGGCTAAGGGAAGGAGGATGCCCTCGGCCAGCCTTAGGCGGTAGCGCACCTCGGCGGGGCCTGGGAGAAGCGTGCCCTCCGGCTTCAGGACCACCTCCACCAGCCGGGTCTGGCCCGGCAGATCGGTTTTGCGCAAGAGGCGGGCCGCCACCTCCTGGCCGTTTTGCCTGAGGAGGAAGGGGGTTTCGGGCGTAAGGGAGGCGGCCTGGTCTGGGGGAAGGTACAGCTTGGCCAGGAGGCGCTCCGTGGTGGCCAGGCGGAAGGCCCGGCTTCCCGCTCCCACGAACTCCCCCTCCTTAACGAGGACCTCCACCACTTCCCCGGCGAAGGGAGCCCGGACCACGCTTTCCCGGAGATTCCTCTCCGCTTGGCGCACCTGGAGCCTGGCGGCCTCCACCTGGAGCTCAAGAAGCCGGATGTCCTCGGCCCGCTCCAGGCGGGAAAGGGCCTCCTTGGCGTTTTGGTAGGCGCTTTCCGCCTGGCGGTACTGGGCCTCGAGGACCTTGAGGTCCAAGGGGGCCAAGGCCCCCACCGCAAGCAGGGCCTGGCCCTCCTCATAGCGCCTTTTGGCCGCCTGGAGCTGGGCCTCCGCCGCCTGGAGCTGGGCCTTGAGGGCGGCCTGGTTCCCTGAGAGCTGGTTTCGGCCGCGCTCCAGGTTGGCCTCGGCTTGCTTTAGGTTCAGCCTTGCGGCCTCCAGGGCCTCCTGGAAGGGGGCGGGGTCCAAAAAGACCACCCCCTCCCCCGCCTGCACCCGGGTGCCGGGGGGAAGGGTTCTTAGGACCCTCCCCGAGGCGCCTGCCGCCACCAGGCTATCCTTTTCCGCCTGCAAGGTGGCGGAGGCCCGGACCTCCCGCTCCAGAAGGCCCCTTTGGGCGGGGACCGTGCGAACCTCCAGGGCCTGGGGTTTCCCTGGGGCCTGGGAAGGGGCCTCCTTCTTGGGGGCGCAGGCGCCCAGGAGGAAGAGGGTGAGGCCTAGGGCAAGGGGCAAGATAGGGGCTTTGGGCATTCCGTCCTCCTTAACGGCTGGCCAGAAGGCCGTAGTAGGCCTTGAGGTAGGCGTGCTTGGCCTGTTCCCAGGACAGTTGGGCTTGCCTTAGGGAAAGCTCCTGCTGCAACAGGCCAAGCCGGCTGGTGAGCCCGGCCTGGAAACGCTTTTCCTCGGCTCGGTAGCGCTCCTGGGCTGCCCGGTAAGCCTCCTCCGCCGCCTTTACTCCCTGCAGGAGGGGGGAGAGCTGGCGGTACCTGGCCTCCAGGCCCAGTCTGAGGGTGCGTTCCAGGTTGGCCAGGTTGGTCTCCAGGGTTCGGATCTGGTCCTCGAGGGCCTCTATCTCCCTCCTGGCCACGAAGCTTTCGTCCATGAGCCCCCTTTGGAAGCGCAAAAGCTCCAGGGACTGGCTTAGCTGGAGGAGGTCCACGTGTTCCTGCAAAAGGGCCTCCACCACCTCCTTTCCTGGCAGGGAAGGTGGCTCGCCCACGCTCTGGGGTTTCCATTCCCCCACCAGGTTGGCCAGGGCGGCCAAGGCGCTATCCCGCCCCTTTTGGGCCAGTTCCAGGTTCTTCCTGGCTTCCAGGAGGCGGTTTTGCGCCTCCAGGAGGTCCAGGCTGGTGGCGCCACCCCCTTTGAGGCGGATCTCCGTGGCCTTAAGCCCCAGCTCGGCTACCTCCACCGCCTTTTCCGCCAGGCCCACCTGCAGGAGGGCCTCAAAGGCCTGGGTATAGGCGGAAACGATCTCGCTTTCCGCCTGGGCCAGGGCTCGTTTGCGCCGGGCCTCGGCCAAATCCCTGGCCTGGCGTGCTTGCAGCTCGGCCAGGGCGGTGCGCAAGGGGTCCTGGAGGGTGCGCTCCAGGTCTTTCTGCCGGGTTGCGGATTCCAGCCGGGCTGTGACCACCGCCGCCACCTCCGGGGCCTTCTTCAGGGCCTCGGGGAGGGGTTGGGCTAGGCTAGGGGCCAGGAGAAAAAGGAGGGCTAGGGCAATCTTTTTCATGGGATTACCTCCGGTAGGAGTTCGCCGTAAAACTGGTAGAGCTCCATCCACTTGCTTCGCAGATCGCCCTCCGCCTGGGCCAGGGCCAGCTCCGCTTGCAGAAGGGCAAACTCCGCCTGCAGCAGGGCCAGGGGACTCTCTAGGCCCAGTTCCAGGCGCCTTTTCGTTTCCGCCAAGGCCCTTTCCTGGGCACCGTGGCGGAGGCGGGCCAGTTCCAGGGCCATCCTCGTGGCCTTAAGGGAGTTCTCCAGGGTTTCCCCCTGGAGCCGGGCCTGCATCTCGGCCCCTTTCAGGGCTTCCTCTGCTCCCCGCACCTGGGCCTCGGCCGCCTCCAGGGCCGCGAAAAGGCCAGGGGTGAGGGTTAGGGAAAGGGAAAGCCGAAGCTCCTCGGCGATGCGGTAGCTGCCGCCGGGCAGGCTGGTGGGCCGTTGCCCCGGGTCCTGCCGGGTGTAGGCCAGGGTGGGTTGCAGGGTCCGGCTGGAAAGGCTTAGGGTCAGGGTGTCGTTTCCACTTGGGTAGAGGAGGTAGCTGGCCTTGACCTCGGGGAAGAGGGCGCGAAAGGAGGCGGAGTAGGCGATTCTGGCCTCCTCGAGGCTCAGACGGGCTTCTTCCAGGGCCAGGGGGGTGGTGCCCTGGGGTGGGGGGATCTCGGGGAGGGGCTTGGTGAGGTCCACCAGGCCCTCTGCCCCCTTTCTGGCCAGCTCCACGCTCCTTTGGGCGTCCAGGAGGCGGTTTTCGGCTTCCTTCAGGGCCAGTTCCGCCTCCCGGAGTTCCTTAGGGTTGGCCTGGCGCTTCCTGGCCGCCTCGAGGGCCGCCTGGGCCAGCTCCCACCCTTTTTGCGCCAGTTTTTCCCCCAAGAGGGCCAGCTGGTAACGGCCGTATGCGGCCACCGCCTGGGCCTGCAGGGCGGTGAGGGCCTTGCGGTACGCAAGTTCCGCTCGCCGGTAGGCGATCCTAGCCCGCCTTTGGGCGTCTTGGGTGTCGCCAAAGGGGAAGGGGGTGAGGACCAGGGCCAGGGTGAGGCTCCCGGCGGTGCCGGGCAGGCTGGAGCACAGGGAGGAAGGGGTGCACTCGTAGCCCAGCCGGGCGTAGTTCCCCTGGAGGTTCAGGGCCAGGAGGGAGGATTGGGCCTCCAAGCCCTTGGCGGCAGCGTCCAGAAGCGCCTGGGCCTGGAGGGCTAGGGGGTGGTTTCGCAAGGGGGCTAGGGCGCCTTGGGCCAAGGCGGGAAGGAAGAGGAGGAATAGGCCGAGGAGCCTAGGCACCTTCCACCTCCGTGAGCTTGCGCAGCAGGTTGCGGAAGAGGTTCAGTTCCTCCGGGGAAAGGCGGGCCAGGTGCTGGCCATAGGCCCTTAGCCAGGCCTCTTGCAGGCGCTTTTGCACCGCCTCCCCCTTGGGGGTGAGGCGCAGGAGCACCCTACGGCGGTCCTCGGGGTCGGGCTGGCGCCTGAGGAGGCCGGCTTCTTCCATGGAGGCCAGGAGGTGGGAGACCTGGGAGGGAAGGACCTCGAGGTGCTCCGCTATCCGGGAAGGCACCTGGATTCCCTCCTTCACCAAACGGAGCACCTCTGCCTGGAGGAGGGAGAGGCCTTCTTGGGTGAAGGTTTCCTTGGCGCGGGCAAGGAGAAGGCGCATCAAGGCGTAGCCCAGCCGGGAAAGCTCTTCCACCAGGGGGGCAGGAGGACCGTTCATACCTTTCAACTATACACGGAGATCAATAAAAACCTGGGCCTGCCCCACACTTTCCCATGGTGTACAATGGCGGAAGGTGATATGGACAGACCTCCCAGTCGGTGGCTCTTCTTCCTGCCCTTCGGTTCCCTAGCCCTGGCCCAATCCCAAGCCCCAAACCCTGGGGACCTTTTTCTTTTGGTCCTTCTCCTGGGCCTTTCCGCCTTCTTCTCCGCCAGCGAAACCGCCTTCACCACCCTTTACCCCTGGAAGGTAAGGGAGCTTGCGGAAACCCAGGGGGGGCCTTTCCGGCTCCTTTCCCAGGACATCACCCGTTTCCTCACCACCATTTTGGTGGGCAACAACCTGGTGAACATCGCCGCCACCGCCTTGGTGACGGACCTGGCCACCCGGGCCTTCGGTTCCCTGGGGGTGGGGGTGGCCACCGGGGCCATGACCTTCCTCATCCTGTTCTTTGGGGAGATCACCCCCAAGTCCATCGCCGTCCACCATGCCGTGCCCTTGGCCCGGGTGGCCGCCTGGCCCATCTATTTCTTCTCCATCCTCCTCTACCCGGTGGGCCGGTTCTTCAGCCTGGTTTCGGGTTTTGTCCTCAGGGTGTTGGGCCTCGAGCCCCGGGATACGCCTTTGGTTTCCGAGCACGAGCTTAAGCTCATCCTGGCGGGGGCGGAGGAATCGGGAACCATTGAGGCCCAGGAGGAGGAGATGATCCACTCCATCCTGGAGCTGGAGGAAACCCCGGTGCGGGAGATCATGACCCCCCGGGTGGAGATGGTGGCCATTGAGGCCGAGGCCAGCCTGGAGGAGTTCCTCCACCTCTTCCGCGAGCACCGCTACAGCCGGGTCCCCGTCTATAAGGAAAGCGTGGACCACATCGTGGGCGTGGCCTACGCCAAGGACCTCCTGGACTACTACTGCGAGGAGGACCTTAGGGGGCGTACCGTGGCCTCCATTGCCCACCCTCCCTATTTCGTTCCCGAGAACATGGATGCCTGGACGCTTCTCCGGGAGCTTCGCCGGCGCAAGGTGCACATGGCCATCGTGGTGGACGAGTTCGGGGGTACGGCAGGCCTGGTCACCATGGAGGACGTGATGGAGGAGATCGTGGGGGAGATCTACGACGAAACCGACGAGCCGGAGGATGCGGCCATCCGCCGCCTTCCCGACGGCTCCCTTTCCATCCAGGCCCAAACCCCCGTGGACGAGGTTTCCGAGGCCCTGGGGGTGGAGCTTCCCGAAGGGGAGTACGACACCCTTTCCGGCTTCCTCTACGAGCAGTTTGGCCGCATCCCCAGCGTGGGGGAGAGCGTGGAGTGGCAGGGGTTCCGCTTCGTGGTGGAGAGCGCCGACCAGCGCCGCATAGAACGGGTACGGGTGGAAAGGCTGGTGGAGCATGGAGAGGGTTAGGCAGGTTCTCGTGGCCCACCTGGAAAGGGCCTACGCTCCCTACTCCCGCTTTCCCGTGGTGGCCTTGGTGGAGGCGGAAGGGGAGAGCTTTCTTGGGGTCAACGTGGAAAACGCCTCCTTCCCCCTCTCCCAGTGTGCGGAAAGGAATGCGGTGGCCGCCATGGTCCTGGCGGGGAAAAGGCGCATAGACCGGGTGCACATCTATAGCCCCAAAGGGCCCATCCCCCCGTGCGGGGGGTGCCGCCAGGTGCTCTTGGAGTTTGGTACCCCCGGGACCGAGGTGGTGATGCACGGGCCCGAGGGCTATGTGGTGAAGACCCTGGGGGAGCTTCTGCCCTTGGGCTTCAAGTTCTAAAGGGGCAGGACCAGCTGCTGGCGGAAGAAACCTGGGACCTCGAGGGTAAGCTCCAGTCTTCCCGCGCCCCTTTCCAGACCCGGCCTGAAGCCCACCACCTGGAGCCTCCCTTCCCCTTTCGCTGGCAGGTCTACCTGGACCCGGAAGCTTTGCCCCAGGAGGACCAGATTCCCTTCCACCTTGAGGGGAAGGGGATTGGGGTTTTCCAAGAAGAAGTTCACCCCTGCCCGGCGCACCCTAAGGGGTTCCAAGGGAAAGGCCAGCCGGGTGCGGAAGAAGGTGAGGGTTTGGCCTAGGGTGCGGCCCTCCAGGGCCACCTCCACCCCCTCCCGGGAAAGGAGGGCCTGGGCCGTGGACAAGGCCCCCTTGGGGGTAAGCCGAACGGGGAGGACCTCCTCTTTCCTTCCAGGGGGTAGGCTGAGGTCCAGGGGCACCGTCACCTCCCCCACCCGGAGCCGGGTGCCGAAGGTGGCAAGGGGCAGGGGGAAGGGATTGGGGTTTTGGAACTCCACCCTTACCCCCAGGAGGAGGGCGGGTTCCGGGCTAAGCTCAAAACCCCGGATCTCGGCTCCTAGGAAACGGGCTTCCGGGGTAAGGGCTTGGGGTGCGCAAGCAGCCAGAAAGCTTAGCGCCAGGACTAGCAGGGAAGCCTTTCTCATAGGATCCACCCCTCTTCCTTTAGCCTATCCAGAACCGGAAGGAATCTGGGCCAAAGGGGGCTTTCCGTGGGATAGGGGGGCCTGGGGTACCCTGCAGGCAGGCCCAGGTGGCGTAGGGCCTGCTTGAGGAGGGGTACCCCTCCCTGGGAGAGGAGGTTCCCTAAGGGGAAGAGCCCTTTTTGCAGGGCCTGGGCCTTCGCCAACTGTCCGCTGCGGAAGGCTTCCACGAGGGCCCGGTAGGCCCTAGGGGCCAGGTTGGCCGCGGCCAGGATGCCCCCTTCGGCTCCCAGGGCCAAAGCCCCCAGGAAGGTGGGGGCGTGGCCGGTGAAGACCCGGAAATCCCTCAGATGGGCCTGGTAAAAGGCCAGACGGGAGAGGTCCCCGCTGGAGTCCTTGATCCCAAGGATCCGGGGGTGCTGGGCCAGGCTCTCCACTGCGGCAAGGGGGAGGTCCACCTTGGTGTTCTGGGGCACGTGGTAAAGGAACACGGGCATCCTCTCCGCCAGGGCCTGGTAGTAGGCCACCAGCCCCTGGCCCAGGCTGGCGTGGTAGTACCGGGGTGGGGTGGCTAAGAGGGCCATGGCCCCCGCTTCCTGGGCCTCGAGGAGGGCCCGCTCCGCCTGGGGTAGGGTTTCCTCCATGAGGCCCACCAGGAAGGGTTTCCGGGGCTTTAGGGCCCGAAGCCCCCTGGCCCTTTCCTCCGGGGTCAGGTGGACGCCTTCCCCGTTGGAGCCGTAGATGAGGAACCCGTCCACCAAGGGTTCTAGGGCTTCCGCCAGTTGGCGAAAGGCCTCCGCATCCAGGCGGCCCTCCCGGTCAAAGGGGGTGGGGATGGGGGGAAGGATCATGCGGGCCTCCTTAGGCTAAGGACCAGCGCCAGGAGGTGGAGCCCATAGGCCAGGATCAGGAAGGTGGGTGTCTGGCCCTCCAGCACGGCAAAAAGCCCGTAGGCGGCCAGGAGGAGGAGGACCAGGCCAAGGCCCGAGGAAAACCCCAAGCTTCCCGGGACCAGAAGCCGCACCGCCAGGCCCCAGGCGGGGGGTACAGGGGTCCGCCTCCGGGGAAGAAGGAAGGTGAGCCCATGGTAGAGGAGGAGAAGCCAAAAGCCGGCGAAGAACCAGGGCCTCGCCCTTTCGGGAAGCGGGGTGTCCAGGCGCAAAAACCCCCGGAAGGGATCCTCCTTGAGGCCTTTAAGTTCCACCTCGAGGAGGGCTAGGTACAGGGTGCGCGAGGTAGGACCCGGCTCCCTGGCTCCCCAGAGGTCCTGGCCCAGGTGCAAGGCGGTGCGGATGGGGCCCTCGAGGGGAGCCTGGCGGAAGGCTTGGGCCAAGGAGGCCTCGTCCCCCCTGAGGGCCAAGGCGAAGGGCAAGGAGGCTTCCTTCAGGAGGCCCAGGGCCTCCT